>WAQS01000108.1 GCA_015520115.1 Ferroglobus sp. | reverse complement strand
TCGGAGACGATTCTCAAGGAGTTTAGAGACGCCTACGAGAAAGCGGACGTCGTGAAGATATTCACTTCGGGCAGCTTTTTTGATGAAAGGGAAGTAGATAAAGAGGTGAGAAGAAAAATTTACGAGTTCCTCGAAAAAGAGGGTGTGAAAAAGCTCGTTGTTGAAAGCAGACCGGAGTTTATTACGGAAGAGGTTGCTAAAGAGATAGAAAAGGCTAAGATTACGATAGAGGTAGGAATAGGCGTTGAAACGAGCAACGACTGGATTAGGGAGAAGATAATAAACAAAGGATTTTCCTTCCAAGAATTTAAGAGAGCCGCTTCCATGCTCAAAGATGCTGGAGGAAGAGTAAAAGCGTACCTCCTCCTAAAACCTCCTCTTTTAAGCGAGAAAGAGGCAATTAGAGATGCGGTGCAGTCAATGAAGGATGTAAAAAGCTATGTGGATGTGATATCCCTAAACCTCATGACCGTGCACAAAAACACGATAGTGGAAAGGCTCTGGAGTAAAAAACTGTACCGTCCCCCTTGGTTGTGGAGCGCAGTGGAAGTACTGAAGAAGACTGAAATAGAGACGATATGCGATCCGGTTGCGGGAGGAAAGAGTAGAGGGCCTCACAACTGCTACAACTGCGACCCGGAATTCGTTGAAGCGATAAAAAGCTTCTCCCTCACTCAGGACAAATCGTATCTTGAAGAGGTCGAGTGCGATTGCGAGGAACTTTGGGAGGTAAGCTTGAAGGGAGAAAACTTGGCAAGATTGCCGATATTTGTATTCTAATTGGGGAAGCCCTTCGACAACTTTTTTAAATTTTTGAAACCTCATAGGTAGAATTAATGATTCCCGTCAAGTACGCAAATCTTTGCTCGGTTTGCCACAAGGATGTAACTTGGGAAGAACTTGAAAAGGGTTACTGTAAACTAAAAAAGCTCCATCAATGCTCCTCATTCCTTGACAAAATCTATAAGGAGTTCGAAGAGTTCTTCAAAAAAATTATCGGAGAGCCGAGATCCATCCAAAAATTCTGGGCGAGAAGGGTTCTGAGCTTCGAAAGTTTTGCGGCTGTAGCTCCGACGGGAATAGGAAAGACTTCATTCGGCAGCGCCATGGCGTTATTCCTCGCGTTAAAGAAGAGGAAAAGCTACATAATACTTCCCACAACTCTCTTGGTCGAGCAGGTCGTTGAAAATCTGAGAAATTACTGCGAAAAAGCCGGAATTGATTGCGGTTTGAACGAAGAGAAGGAGATTACCGTAGCCTACTACCACGGAAAGCTTAAGGAAAAGGACAAATTCTTCGAAATCCTCGAAAAAAACGCTTTCGACATTCTCGTCACCACAACTCAGTTTCTCCCGAGGTACTTCGAAAAGCTCAGCGGGAAAACTTTCAACTTCATTTTTGTAGATGATGTCGATGCGGTTTTAAAAGCTTCAAGAAACGTCGACAGAATTCTGAAACTGCTTGGATTTAGGTATAAAAACGGGAAATGGGAGGGAAAGCCAAAAGGAGTTTTGATGGTATCCACAGCAACAGCTAAAAAGGGACAAAAGGTGAGGCTGTTCAGAGAACTACTGAATTTTGATGTAGGAACTTCGACTCACGCTGTGAGAAACATAGAGGACGTTTACGTCGAAAGAGCCGATGTTGAGATTGTAAAGGAGATCCTGAGAAAAATGGGTACCGGCGGATTGATATATGCAAGAAGCAGCGAGGAAGCTGAGGAACTTTACAATTCGCTAAAGGATGAGTTCAAAGTTGGATTGGTTACCGCTCAAAGAAAGAAGGACTTCGTTCTATTCGAGAGAGGTGAAGTAGATTATTTAATAGGTACAGCCTACTACTACGGAACCCTCGTCAGAGGTCTCGATCTTCCCGAAAGGATAAGGTTTGCAGTGTTTTTCAAAGCTCCGGTGTTCAGGGTTAGAATAGAGGACATAGACACGATTTCCCCCGGAATGGTGAGGGTAATAGCCTTGATATTCAAAGAGGACGAAAGGGTAAAGAAATTCATTCCCTATCTTCCCAAAATAACTGAGGGCACAAAGGAATTTGAAGAGCTTAAAGGCGTTTTGAAAGAAGTTATAGCCGAGAGAAAGAAGGAAGTTAAGGACTTCGTTCTCAGAGAGGGGGAGGTTATATTCCCAGACGTGAGAACGTACATTCAAGGATCTGGAAGAACTTCGAGGCTTTTTGCCGGAGGAATAACGAAGGGAGCGAGTTTTCTCCTTGAGGATGATGAGGACGTTCTCAAAGCTTTCATAGAGAGAGCAAGATACTTCGACGTAGAGTTCAAGAGAATAGAGGAAGTCGATTTTGAAAGCTTGATAAAAGAGATAAACGAGAGCAGAGAAAAGTTCAGGAAGAGAGCGGAATTCAGGGATGTCATAAAGCCAACGCTCTTCATAGTCGAAAGCCCAACCAAAGCAAGACAAATTTCAAGATTTTTCGGGCAGCCGAGCGTTAAAGTTATTGGAGACGAGAACGACGTTCACGTCATAGCCTACGAAGTCCCAACGCCGGAAAGGATTCTGATAGTCACAGCAAGTCTCGGACATGTCACCGATTTAATAACGAACAGAGCCTTCCACGGTGTTGAAGTCGACGGACTTTTCGTTCCGATTTACGCTTCAATAAAAAGGTGCAGGGACTGCGGCTATCAATTCACTGAAGAGAGGGAGAACTGCCCGAAGTGCGAGAGTTCGAACATCGACGACTCAAAAAAGAGGATAGAAGCTTTGCGAAGGCTTGCGAAAGAAACGGGAGAGGTGATAATAGGCACGGATCCTGATTCTGAAGGGGAAAAGATCGCATGGGACATAAAGAACTTGCTTTCTGGCTGTGCTATCATAAAAAGAGCAGAATTTCACGAGGTTACAAGAAGAGCTGTAACTGAAGCTTTGGCAAATCTCAGAGATGTCGATGAAAACCTCGTGAAAGCTCAGATAGTCAGGAGAGTTGAAGATAGGTGGATAGGATTCATTTTAAGTCAAAAACTGTGGGAAGTTTTCAAGAATAGAAACCTTTCAGCAGGAAGAGCCCAAACACCCGTTTTAGGATGGATAATTCAGAGAGCTGAGGAAAACAGGAAAAAGAAAACGGTAGCTTTCGTGAAGGAACTCGGACTGAGCTTGGAGGGGATAGCGAAGAAAGAGCTTGAGCTTGAAATAGAGCTGATAGAGAAAAAAGAGGAGGAGAGAGCGCCGCTTCCTCCCTACACAACAGACTCCATGCTCAGAGATGCGAACGCCATACTGAAAATGAGCGCAAAGGATGCGATGCAAATAGCTCAGGAGTTATTCGAGCACGGTCTCATAACGTATCACAGAACCGACTCAACGAGAGTGAGCGAGGTTGGATTGAGAATAGCCAAGGAATACCTCGGAGAAGATTTTACTCCGAGGGAGTGGTTTGCCGAGGGAGCGCACGAGTGTATAAGACCAACCAGAGCGGTAGACAGAGACACCCTCCAGAGACTGATAAGCGAGGGGATAATTGTGGTGGAGAACTTTACGTGGAGGCACTTCGCCCTTTACGATCTAATCTTCAGAAGGTTCATGGCAAGCCAGTGCAAACCTTACAAAGTCACAGTTGCCAAATACCGAATTAAAGCCGACGGAAAAGAGTTCGAGGAGGAGAGGATCGTTAAAGCGGAAGGAAAAGCGTACGAACTCTACAAGTCCGTTTGGGTGAGAAACGAGCTGCCAACCGGAAAATTAAAGGTTGAGGCTGAGATAAGAAGAATACCAGCAGCCCCTCTATACACGCAATCGGATGTCGTTGCCCTTATGAAGGAAAGAAGAATAGGGCGCCCATCCACCTACGCAACGATAGTGGACAAGCTCTTCCAGAGGAATTACATAATAGAGAGGGGAGGAAAGCTCGTTCCCACAAAACTCGGTTATTCTGTTTACGAGTACCTGATCAACAACTACAGATCCTTCGTTTCAGAAGAGAGGACGAGGTTGCTTGAGGAGATGATGGACAAAGTCGAGAAAGGAGAAGCTGACTACTTCGAGACTTTAAAAGAAATGTACAAAGAAGTGAGACAGATTTAATCGATGAAGAAAACTCCGGAAGAGTTTTTATCTATTTTTTCCGCTATTCTTTTCACGACTTCAACGTTTGATGCTATTCCACTGATCTCCTTCTTTATCACCGCATCAGCAATAGCCCTCTTGAAAACCTTGCCGGCTGTTTTCGGAAGTTCCTTAACGAAAACGATGAGTCTTGGTAGGGCTATTCTCCCTATGTCCTCCTCTATCTTCTTTTTAATTTTCTCAGCAACATCATCGCTTTTTTCAGCGACGACGAAGAGAGCTATGGCTGTCCCTTTAATTCTGTCAGGCACGCCGATGGCGGCGCAATCAGCAACCTCTCTTAGCTCCTTCACAACCTTCTCTATTTCAACGAGAGAAACCCTGTGACCGCTTATGTTTATAACGTCGTCCGCTCTTCCGGATATCCATATGTATCCGTCCTCATCGAAGTAGGCGTAGTCCCCAGTCAGGTAAACCCTCTTACCGAACTTAGACCAGTAAAGCTGTACGTAAGCTTTAGGATCTCCGTGAATTCCAAGCATGAATCCGGGAAACATTTTCTTTATAACCAAATGCCCGAGTTGATAGGGCTTGGCTTTTTTCCCTCCGCTATCGTATATGTCAACCTCTATCCCGGGCAGAGGTTTTGAAACAGAGCCGGGCTTCATGGGAGTTAAGGCTGGAATGGGGGAGATGACGATTCCTCCAGTCTCAGTCTGCCACCAAGTGTCAACTATGGGGCACCTCTTCTTCCCAACTTCCTCGTAAAGCCAGAGCCAGTTTTCGGCTTCAAGCGGTTCTCCAACGCTTCCTATCAGCCTTAGAGTAGATAAGTCAAAGCTGTCTATGTTTCCACACCCCTGAAGCATTCTCACGAGGGTTGGGACGGTGTAAAAGACTGTTACTCCGTACTTCTCAATCAACTCAAAGGTTCTGCATATATTAGGGTAGTCCGGAGCTCCCTCGTAGAGAAGAACCGTAGCACCCAAAGAAAGCGGGCCATAAACAGAGTAGCTGTGCCCCGTAATCCAGCCCAGGTCTGCTGTGCAGAAGAGAACGTCCTCATCCTTCAAGTCTAGGACTATTTTGCTCGTCGCATAGACGTGAACGAGGTAACCTCCGGTGGAGTGAATGATTCCTTTAGGCTCAGCAACGCTTCCGGAGGTGTAGATTATGAAGAGGGGGTCGTTAGCATCAGTTATTTCACATTCAGACTTAGCCTTCTCCTTTCTTACGAGTTCAGCATAGTCGTGATCCCTCCCCTCTTTCATGTCAATTTCGTTTCCAGCCCTCTTAACGACTACGACATTTTCCACTCCTTTGTACTCCTCAAGAGCCTCGTCAGCTTTTTCCTTTAAGTTTATCAGTCTTCCCCTTCTGTAGTAGCCGTCAGCTGTTATGAGAAGTTTGACTCCAGAATCCTTCATTCTGAAAGCCGCAGATTTCGGAGAAAAGCCCGCGAATATGAAAACGTGAGTTGCACCTATCCTTGCGGCAGCGAGCATTGAAATCACGGCTTCTGGCAGATTCGGCATGTATATTCCTATTTTATCCCCCTTTTTCACACCAAGGTTTTTCAGAGCGTTAGATAACTTGCCAACTTCCCTATAAAGGTCAAAGTACGTTAAAACCCTGTTTTCTCCTTTTTCTCCCTCCCAGATTATAGCAGCTTTATTCCTCTTCTTTTTTAAGTGCCTGTCAACGCAGTTGTAGCTTGCGTTTATTTTTCCGCTAACGAAAAATCTGTAATACGGGGCTTTCGAATCGTCGAAAAATTTTTCCCAAGGTTCGAACCAGTGCAACTCTCTGGCGAAGCTTTCCCAGTAATCTATCCAGTTCTCCTTAGCTTTTGAGTATATGGCTGGATCCTTAACGTTTGCTTTCTCGACAAAATCTTCTGGAGGGTATATGCTCTTCATTATAGATGAAATTAATCTTTTAGCGTATTTAGAGTTAACGAATTTTGGCAGAGTTTTCAAAACTCTACTCTGCTTACCCAAAATCACTGCGTGAAACGTTATGAAGCTTTTTGAAACGTTCTAAAGCATTTTATAACTCGTATTTATTTCGTTTTTTCCCCCAACATCTATTGCCCCTCAGTTCTTACTTTCAATCAGAGGTGATGTGAGATGAAAAGAAGTTTGGTGTTTGGTGTGTTGCTCGGGCTGGTGGCTCTGACAGCATACGCCTCAGCCCACATGATGGGCTATGGCATGGGAAATATGTACGGAGAGGATATGATGAACTACTATAACACAGATGAAGCACAGACGGAAGTGAGCGGGAAAGTAGTGGCAGTATATCCCATGGCAATAGTACTTGAAGATGGTAAGTACATCAGAGTTCCTTGGTGGGTTGCTGCGAACCTCGGCTTAAAGCCGGGAGATGATGTGAAGGCTAAAGGATTTAGCTACGGAAACGTGATAGTCCCAACGTACATAGAAGCGAACGGTAAAACGTTCCAAAGTCCAGTCTACTACCAGAATCCGGGGTACGGCTATTACTCCGGCTACCACTGCCCCATGATGGGATGGTGATACAATCCTCTCCAATTTTTTTGGAGGTTGTAACATGATGGGCTACGGTATGGGAGGCATGATGGGAAACAACTTCGGAGGATGGTACTTCAGTGGCTTCCTCTGGCAGATAATCTGGCTCGCGATAATAGTGGCTGTGATCTACATTCTGATAAATTCGTTAAGCTCCGGAAAGAAGAGCGAGGATAGATCCCTCCAAATCCTGAAAGAGAGACTTGCAAGAGGAGAGATCACTCAGGAAGAATACATCAAGTTGAAAGACGCTCTATCGAGAAGTTAGCTTCGTAACCTTTTTATACATTTATTGTAAAATAAGTTCGTGAAAGAGAAAAAACCTCTACCAATCTTTGCGATGATTCTCATACTTTTCGGAGTAGCTACGATCTTCCTTGGAGTCGACGAATATGAAAAATATCCGATAAAATTCTACAGCCTCGAAAAAGGGTTTAAAGTTGCGAAAAAAGAGGACAAGCCTGTTTTGGTTTACATTCACTCCGATACTTGCTACGTCTGCAGAGCATTCCTTGAGGATTTGTCGAAGTACGAAGATTTGCAAAAAACCTTCGAAAAGTTCGTTGTCGTCAAAATAGATTTTTTAACTGAGAGAGCTTTGGCGATGAAGTTCGGGGCTACTGGCACTCCCGAATTCCACATCTTCTACCCTAACGGAACGCCGATGAAAATGAATGGAGTGAGAGCTGTTTACATCGGATACGCCGGCTCTCCAGACGATGAAAGGGCGAGAAAGTCCTTAATAGCCTTTCTTGAAGGTGCTTTAAGACAGTACAAAAGCAACAGATGAGCCGAAACATTATTATAC
>WAQS01000107.1 GCA_015520115.1 Ferroglobus sp. | reverse complement strand
GATCTGGAAGCGTTCTGAATTTCGCGGAAAACATAACAAACGAGGAGCTTTTGAGCTTAGACGTGGACGTTTTAATTCCGGCAGCCATCGAGAACGTCATAACGAAGGACAACGTTAGGGATGTCAAAGCAAGAATAATCGTCGAAGCGGCAAATGGTCCAGTAACTCCAGAGGCTGAAGAATATTTAGACAAGAAGTGCGAACTCGTCGTGCCGGACATACTTGCCAACGCTGGAGGTGTCGTTGTAAGCTACTTTGAATGGGTTCAAGATCTCGAAAGATATTTCTGGGACGAAGAGAGAGTAAATTCCGAGCTTGAGAGAATCATGGTCAGAGCTTTTGAAGATGTCGTTAAGACGAAAAACGAGTTCGGGGAAATTTTAATGAGAGATGCCGCCATGATCTTAGCTCTGAGGAGAGTTGTGAAGGCTTTAGAGCTTAGAGGAATATTTCCTTAACTCCCTTTCACCCTAAGTAGTTACCTTCGATCATCATTTCTGAAGGCTCCATATCTTTTTACAAGAACTTTTTGACCTCTGCTATCCCCTTCAGAAAACAACCATTCGAGAAGTTAAGAGGTCTTGGAATTAAAGCTAAAATCCCGATCCTTAGGTGCAAATCAAAGCGAACCGTTAAAATCAAAATACGGATGTTAAGTTCAATTTGCAAGGATTTCTTAACGATCGAGAAAGTTTTAAATTAAAAAATGCTCCGGCCGGGATTTGAACCCGGGTCACCGGCTCGAAAGGCCGGTATGATTGGCCGGGCTACACCACCGGAGCTTAAAAGCGAAAACACTTGTCGGATTTATAATACTTTTGGGCGGTAAAATATTTATTATGTGCGAAACTCTTAAAAGCAGATAGAGTGTTTAGTGAGAAATGCTGAAGGAGGGCTCGTAGCTCAGCCAGGTAGAGCGACGGGCTTTTAACCCGTCGGTCGCGGGTTCAAATCCCGTCGAGCCCGCTACTCACTCCCTTTACGAAGAGGAGGTAGGACATGAAGTTCAAGCTTCAAGATCACATATTGGTTCCGAAACACGAGTTGTTGAGTAAGGAAGAGGCTGAAGAACTCCTTAAAATACTTGGGGTTAGGAAGGAAGATCTCCCCAAAATTAGGGCAGATGATCCTATTGCTAAGGAAATCGGCGCTAAGCCGGGAGATATTGTTAGAATTATTAGAGAAAGTAAAACCGCCGGAAGAAGTGTGGTTTACAGACTGGTTATATGAAAACGGAAGCGTTTTTCGGAATTCGGGAAAATTTTGAGGTGGTGGGATGTTAGATAGGAGAGTTCTTGCTCGTGCCTACTTTACCCACGACAGGTTAGTGAGGCACCAGCTTGACTCGTTTAACAGATTTATCGAAGAGAGATTGCAAAAGGTTATCGACGAGCAAGGAATCATTGAACTGGACATTGAGAACACGTACGTAATTCTCGGAGAAGTTAAGCTCGATAGACCTAAGGTTAAAGAAGCCGACGGAACAGAGCACTTGCTTTATCCGATAGAGGCAAGATTGAGAAATTTAACCTACGCATCGCCAATCTGGTTGAAGTGTCAGGTTGTTGACGAAGGTGCTCCGCAGCAGGAAGAGTGGGTTAAGATAGGAATGCTTCCAGTAATGGTGAAGTCGAAAATCTGCAACCTCTACGGAGTTAAGGACACATCGAAATTCGGAGAAGATCCACTCGACCCCGGCGGATACTTCATAATAAACGGGAGCGAAAGAGCCCTCGTTACTCTTGAAGATCTGGCTCCGAACAAGATAATTCTTGAAAGAGAGGAGAAGTACGGAGAGCCTGTGGAAGTGGCGAAGTGCTTCAGTCAGCGCTCTGGTTACAGAGCCTTAGTTGTGGTTGAAAGGAACAGAAACAACATTCTCGAAGTAACTTTCCCCCAGATCCCGAAGCCGATACAATTCGTCGTGATGATGAGAGCTCTCGGTGTGGAAAGCGATCAGGAAATAGTCGAGATGGTAAGCGAGGATCCAGAGATAATGAAGTTCATGCTCGAAAACGTTGAAGTGGCTGAAGTGGAAACTCAGGAAGAAGCCATAGATTACATCGGAAGAAGAGTCGCTCCGGGGCAGAGCAAAGAGTACAGAATAGAGAGAGCCACGCAGGTGATAGACCATTATTTCTTACCTCACATAGGAACGGAGAAGGAGGCA
Organism: Ferroglobus sp.; assembly: GCA_015520115.1. Taxonomy (GTDB): domain Archaea; phylum Halobacteriota; class Archaeoglobi; order Archaeoglobales; family Archaeoglobaceae; genus Ferroglobus. Next base: position 17,472 of record WAQS01000107.1, on the reverse strand, counting down.
AGAAGAGCGAAGGCTTTCTTCTTGGCGAGAATGGCTGAAGCCGTTTTCGAGCTTTATCTCGGATACAGAATGGAAGACGATAAAGATCACTACGCCAACAAGAGGTTGAAGCTCGCTGGAGATTTGATGGAGGAAATTTTCAGAGTTGCGTTTTTAAGGCTAATTAAAGACGTTAAGTATCAGCTTGAGAGAGCTAAAGTGAGGGGAAGGCAGCTGAGAATGAGTACGGCTGTGAGAAGCGACGTTCTTACCGACAGACTTATGCACCCGATGGCTACAGGAAACTGGGTTGGTGGAAGAACCGGAGTTTCCCAGCTCATAGACAGGCACAACTACATGTCCCTCCTCTCCCACTTAAGAAGGGTAGTTTCTCCCCTATCAAGATCGCAGCCCCATTTTGAAGCGAGAGATTTGCATCCAACGCAGTGGGGAAGAATTTGCCCGAACGAAACTCCAGAAGGACCAAACTGTGGGTTGGTGAAGAACTTCGCTCAGTACGCCGAGGTAAGCGTTGGTGTCGATGAAAACGAGATTATAAACGTCCTTTACTCCCTCGGAGTCGAGCCGATTAAGGGTAGGTGAAGATCATGAGAAAATGTAGAGTTTACGTTAATGGAGCGCTGATAGGTTTTGTCGATGATGGAAGAGCTCTTGCAGAGCAAATTAGGGAATTGAGGAGAAAAGGTAGAATAAGCAATCAGGTCAACGTTGCTTACTACCCCGACTCTAACGAGGTGAGGATAAATACAGATGCTGGAAGAGCGAGAAGACCCCTCATAGTTGTTAAAAACGGAAAACCCCTCGTGACCGAAAAACACATAGAAAAGCTTAAGAGAGGGGAGATAACCTTCGAAGATCTTGTAAGGCAGGGAAGGATAGAGTTTCTCGATGCCGAAGAAGAAGAAAACGCTTACATAGCTGTCAACGAGGAGGAGTTAACTGAGGAGCACACACACCTTGAGCTCGATCCCTCGCTCATCGTTGGTATTTGCACCGGCAGCATCCCCTATCCGGAGCACAACGCATCTCCAAGAAACACGATGGGAGCTGCTATGATAAAGCAGAGCCTCGGTATTCCCTACGCCAATCTTCCGTTGAGGGCTGATACGAGAGGACACCTCCTTCACTATCCGCAAATTCCAATTGTCACAACAGATACTCAGCTTGAAATCAAGTACGATGAAAGACCAGCCGGACAGAACTTCGTTGTTGCTGTTGTGAGTTATGAAGGCTACAATATAGAAGACGCGCTCATTTTCAACAAAGCGAGCATAGAAAGGGGACTCGGAAGATCCCACTTCTACAGAACCTACGAGGCTGAAGAGATAAGGTACCCCGGTGGACAGGAGGATAAGTTCGAGATACCTCCTTCTGACGTGAATGGTTACAGGGGAGCTGAAGCCTACATTCACCTTGATGAAGATGGGTTGGTTGTTCCGGAAACTGAAGTCGGTCCGGACGACGTTCTTATAGGTAAGACGTCTCCACCAAGATTTCTTGAGGAGCCTACAAGGCTCGAAGTAACTCCGCAGAAGAGAAGAGAAACTTCGGTTACGATGAGAAGCAACGAAAGCGGAATTGTCGATGCCGTTTTTCTAACCCTCTCAGAGAACGGTGCTAAACTCGCTAAAGTTAGGGTGAGAGATCAGAGAATTCCAGAACTTGGAGACAAATTCGCTTCGAGACACGGACAGAAGGGAGTTATCGGGCTGATAGTTCCCGAAGAGGATATGCCCTTCACAGAAAGCGGAATAGTTCCGGATATGATAATCAATCCCCACGCAATTCCATCAAGAATGACCGTCGGTCACGTTTTGGAGATGATCGGAGGAAAGATCGGAGCAATCGAGGCGAGGAGAGTGGACGGAACAATATTCCACGGAGAGAAAGAAGAAGACTTGAGAGAGGCTTTAAAGAGATACGGATTCTCGTACACAGGAAAAGAAGTCATGTACGACGGGATTACCGGAAAGAAGTTCGTAGCTGAGATATTCGTCGGAGTGATTTACTACGAGAAGTTGTACCACATGGTCTCAAGCAAGATACACGCAAGAAGCAGAGGTCCCGTGCAGATTCTCACAAGACAGCCGACGGAGGGAAGATCGAGAAAAGGTGGATTAAGATTCGGAGAGATGGAGAGGGACGTTTTAATCGGGCATGGGGCAGCTTTGCTTTTGAAAGACAGGCTGCTCGAAGAGTCAGACAAAGTGGAAGTTTGGGTCTGCGGAAACTGCGGACATGTAGCTACTTACGACTACAAGAGGAACACAGCCTATTGCAAGGTGTGCGACGATGAGAGTAATGTGCACAAGATAGAGATGAGTTACGCTTTCAAGCTCCTGCTTGACGAGCTCAAGTCTATGCTTATCGCTCCGAGGTTAATTCTCGGAGATAAGGCGTGAGGTGAGTTTTTGTGACACCCAAAAGAATTTCCGGAATTAAATTCGAAGTCTTAAGCCCTCAGGAAATTAGGAGAATGAGCGTAGCCAAAATTTTCACCCCGGAAACCTACTCTGATGACGGTTATCCGATAGAGTCTGGCTTAATGGATCCGAGGCTTGGAGTTGTTGATCCGGGGTTGAGGTGCAGGACTTGCGGAGGAAAAGCCGGAGAGTGCCCCGGGCATTTCGGGCACATAGAGCTTGCAGCTCCAGTAATCCACGTAGGCTACGCCAAGCTCATCGCAAGACTCCTTAACGGAACTTGCAGAGAGTGTGGAAGAATTTTGCTCAAAGATGAGAGGAGAGACAAGTACATATCCCAAATAGAAAAGCTCAAAGAACTCGGGCAGAATTACGATGAAATCGTTAAGGAAGTCTTCAGAGTGACGAAAGCTGTGAAAAAGTGCCCCCACTGCGGAGCAGATCAGATAGAGGTCAAGTTCGAGAAACCCACGTTCTACTACGAAGGTGATCACAAACTCACGCCGAAGGATGTAAGAGAAAGACTCGAAAAAATTCCCGACGAAGATCTTCCAGCTTTTGGTATAGATCCGAAAGCTTGCCGACCGGAGTGGTTTGTTTTGACCGTTTTGCCAGTTCCCCCTGTAACGGTGAGACCTTCGATAATCCTCGAAACTGGGCAGAGGAGCGAGGACGACTTAACTCATAAACTCGTCGATATAATAAGAATCAATCAGAGATTCCTTGAAAACAAAGAAGCTGGAGCACCTCAGTTGATTCTCGAAGATCTGTGGGAGCTTTTACAATATCACGTGACCACCTATTTAGACAACGAGGTTAGCGGGATTCCTCCAGCAAGACACAGAAGCGGGAGACCCCTCAAAACCCTCGCTCAGAGGTTAAAAGGTAAGGAAGGTAGGTTCAGAGGTAGTCTAAGCGGTAAAAGAGTAAACTTCTCCGCAAGAACGGTAATAAGCCCGGATCCAAACCTTAGCATAAACGAGGTTGGAGTTCCGAAGGTTATAGCCGAAGAACTGACCGTTCCGATTTACGTAACTCCCAACAATATAGAGGAGGCGAGGGAATACATCCTGAGAACCGAGCATCCGAAAGCGAACTACGTCATAAGACCGGACGGAAGGAGAATTAGAGTCATCGATGCTAACAGAGAGGAATTAGCTGAGAAGCTTGAGCCCGGATGGATCGTGGAAAGGCAGCTTAAAGATGGAGACATAGTTCTGTTCAACCGTCAGCCTTCTCTGCACAGAATGAGCATAATGGCTCACTACGTTAGAGTACTACCTTACAAGACATTCAGACTCAACCCGGCTGTTTGCCCGCCCTACAATGCAGACTTCGATGGAGACGAAATGAACTTGCACGTTCCTCAAAGCATCGAAGCTCAGGCTGAAGCCAAGATTCTAATGGCTGTGCAGGAGCACATACTCTCACCAAGATTTGGAGGACCTATTATAGGAGGAATTCACGATCACATCTCCGGGTTATACCTGCTAACAAGAGGTGAGAAGCTTTTCAGCAAAGAGGAGGTAATGGAGCTCATCAGACCGATAAATGTAGAGAAGATTCCGGAACCCAAATACGATGGTAAATGGACAGGAAAGCAAATCTTCAGCATGATTCTTCCAGACATAACCCTTGAGTTCAAAGCCGAGATCTGTCAGGGATGCGAGAAGTGCGAAGGCGAAAACTGTCCCCACGACGCATATGTTGTGATAAGGAACGGTGAGCTGATTAAGGGAACGATAGATGAAAAGGCTGTAGGAGCTTTTAAGGGAATTATAATCGATGAAATAGTAAGAAAATACGGAACCGAGGAAGCTAAAAAGTTCATAGACAACATGACCCAGTTGGCGATAAGAGCGATAATGTTCTTCGGATTTACTGTCGGAATCGACGACGAAGACATTCCGAAGGAGGCAAGGGAGCAGATCGAAGAGATCATGAACGAGGCAGAGAAGAAAGTAGAAGAGCTAATAGAAGCTTACAAAGCAGGAAATCTTGAGCCAATGCCGGGAAGAAGCTTGGAGGAAACTCTTGAGATGAAGATAATGCAGGTATTAGGAAAGGCGAGAGATCAGGCAGGTAAAATCGCAAGCCAGTACCTCGGAATGGACAATGCGGCGGTGATAATGGCTGTGAGCGGTGCAAGAGGATCGATGCTGAACCTAACGCAAATGGCAGCTTGTATAGGACAGCAGTCCGTCAGAGGAGAGAGAATTAGGAGAGGCTACGCATACAGCAACAGAACTTTGCCCCACTTCAAGCCGGGAGACCTTGGAGCGAGGGCAAGAGGGTTCGTTAGGAGCTCGTACAAGAGGGGTTTAACTCCGGTGGAGTTCTTCTTCCACGCTGTTGGAGGAAGAGAGGGGCTTGTCGATACAGCCGTCAGAACTTCGCAGTCGGGATACTTGCAAAGAAGGCTGATAAACGCTCTTCAGGATCTGAAGGTGGAGTACGACGGAACCGTTAGGGAGCAAACCTCGGGAATTATCGTACAATTCAAATACGGTGAAGATGGTGTTGATCCGATGAAGAGCTTCAGAGGAAGAGGTGTGGACGTAAAAAGGATAATTAAAGAGGTTTTAGCCGAGAAGGAGGGTTAACATGTACGAGGAAATTTTTAAAGATTATCCTCTCCCAGAGGAGTTGAAAAAAGAAATTGTAGAAGAGCTTGAGAGGAGAAAAGTGGATAAGAAAACTGCAAAGAAAATTATCGAGAAGTGCTACGAAGTTTACATGAAAAACTTGATGGAGCCGGGAGAAGCTGCTGGTATAGTTGCGGCGCAATCTATAGGAGAGCCGGGAACTCAGATGACGATGAGAACGTTCCACTATGCTGGAGTAGCTGAAATAAACGTTACTCTTGGTTTACCAAGGCTTATAGAGATTCTCGACGTTAGAAAAAATCCATCGACACCAATGATGACCATCAGACTTCTTCCAGAGTACGCTAAAGACAGAGAAAAAGCCAGAGAAGTTGCAAACAGAATTGAAGCTACAACGGTGAACGACGTTGCAGATATAGCCACGGATCTGAGAAACATGAGGATAATAGTAACTCCAGACCCCAAAGCTCTCGAAAAGAAAGATCTGAAGTTTGCGGACGTTCTAAAGAAAGTTGAAAAGAGCGTCAAAGAGGAGGTTTTCGAAGAGGACGGAAAGATAATAATCCAGATTAAGGAGCCGTCCTACAAGAAGCTCATGGACACCTTCGACAAAGTTCGAAAGCTCGTGATAGCTGGAATTAAGGAGATAAAGAGAGTCATAATCAGAAAGGAGGGTGATGAATACGTTCTCTACACGGAAGGCTCAAATCTGAAAAAGGTTATGAAAGTGAAGGGTGTCGATTTCACGAGGACGATAACGAACAACATTTACGAGATATACGAAGTTCTCGGAATTGAAGCTGCAAGAAATGCAGTGATAAACGAGGCTTTGGCAACCCTCGAAGAGCAGGGTTTAGAAGTTGATGTGAGACATATAATGCTCGTAGCAGACGCTATGACTGCTGACGGAGAATTAAAGCAGATAGGAAGGCACGGTGTTGCTGGAGAGAAGCAAAGCATATTGGCAAGAGCCGCTTTCGAGATGACCGTAAACAATTTATTAGAAGCGTCTGTGAGAGGAGAGGTTGACAAGCTGAATGGTATAACTGAGAACATAATAGTCGGACAGCCGATTAAGCTCGGCACTGGAGATGTGGAGCTCGTGTTAAAGCTGGGGGGAAGTAAATGAAGGTAGATATAGAAAAGGCTTTGAGAAAGGCTTTGAGGACCGGAAAGGTTTACTTGGGAAGTAAAAGAACGATAAAAGCCGCAAGGAAAGGAGAGGCTAAAATGGTGATAGTTGCGAAGAACTGTCCGAAAGAAGTGCTGGAAAAGCTGAGGAAGTACGACGTGAAGATCGTTACCGTCGACAAGACTAACATGGAGCTCGGAGCTTTGTGCGGTAAACCTTTTAGTGTGGCTGCGTTAGCAATAATAGATGAGGGAGAATCGGAAATTTTACTCACTTAATTTTTTAGGAGAGTGTTTTTATGGAAGTCAAACTCACAACTGAGAGTATTAGAATTATGACGCTGTTCGAGAGTCTTACCGGAGCGAACGTTAAGGATTGCCTAATATACGATGACAAAGTCGTTCTCGTTGTCAGAAAAGGAGATATGGGATTGGCTATAGGAAAAGGAGGTATAAACGTTGAGAAAGCTAAGGAGATTATAGGGAAGAGGATAGAGATAGTGGAGCACAGCGAGGACCCTGAAGAATTTATAAAAAACATATTCAAGCCGATTAACGTCAAAGTAAAGATAATTAATAAAGGTGGAAAAAAGATCGCTCACGTTTACGCACCCCTCCAATACAAGGGTTTCGTTATAGGGAAAGGCGGAAAAAATATAAACAAAGCTAAAGAACTCGTGAGGAGACATCACGATATTGAAGATGTGATCGTGAAGTAGGGAGGTGGAGAATATGGGAAGAGGATTATTCGCTGCAAGAAAGCTCATCGAAAATAGGAAGAAGTTCAGGTGGAGCGATAAGAGGTACGTGAGAAGAGTACTCGAACTTAACGTGAAAGCCGACCCTCTCGAAGGGGCTCCAATGGCAAGAGGGATAGTGCTTGAAAAAGTAGGTATTGAGGCTCGTCAGCCGAACTCTGCTATAAGAAAAGCTGTGAGGGTGCAGCTAATCAAAAACGGAAAGCAGATAACAGCCTTCGTACCAGGAGATGGTGCGATAAACTACATCGACGAGCATGACGAAGTTATAGTGGAGAGGATAGGAGGAAGAATGGGTAGATCGATGGGAGACATCCCGGGAGTTAGATTCAAGGTTATCAAAGTCAACAGAACGAGCCTTAAGGAGCTTTGGAAGGGTAAGAAGGAGAAACCTCTGAGGTGATCTAATGAAGTACGGATTGACGAAAGAAGAGCTTTTGGTATTCGGAAAGTACGACCCCTTCGAGGTTGAGGTTAAGGACCCAGCTTTGAAAAACTACATCTGCTTAGAGCCAAGAGTTGTGCCCCACACTCACGGAAGGCATGCTAACGAGCCTTTTGGAAAGCAGAAAGTGTTCATAGTTGAGAGACTAATCAACAAGGTGATGAGGAAAGGAAGAAACACTGGAAAGAAGATACTCGCCTACAACATCGTGAAGGAAGCTTTCGAGATAATAGAAAAGAAAACGAAGAAAAACCCATTGCAAGTGTTGGTTGATGCTCTCGTTAACGCTGGTCCAAGGGAAGAAGTTGTCAGACTCAAATACGGAGGTATCGCCGTTCCGAAAGCCGTAGATACTTCCAGCTTGAGAAGACTTGATGTTGCTTTGAGGAATATTGCCGAAGGTGCGAGACTTGCAGCCTTCAAATCCAAGAAGAGCATCGCTCAAGCTTTAGCCGATGAGATAATAGCTGCAGCGAATAACGAAAGCAGGAGCTACGCTATAGCTAAGAAAGAGGAGGTTGAGAGAGTCGCTAAATCGGCGAGGTGATGTAAATGAGAGCGAAGAAAATGGTCGACAAGATCAAGGAGCTGATGTACAAGCCAGAGAGGATCAGAAACATGGGAATAGTAGCGCACATAGACCACGGAAAAACGACACTTTCAGACAATCTCTTAGCTGGAGCCGGAATGATCAGCGAAGAATTAGCTGGAAGACAGCTTTACTTGGACTTCGATGAGCAGGAGAGGGAGAGGGGAATTACCATAAACGCTGCAAGCGTTTCGATGGTTCACGAATACAAAGGAAACGAATACTTGATAAACCTCATAGACACTCCGGGACACGTCGACTTCGGAGGAGAAGTGACGAGAGCGATGAGAGCTGTTGACGGAGTTATTGTAGTTGTGGATGCCGTCGAAGGAGTGATGCCTCAGACAGAAACGGTTCTCAGACAGGCTTTGAGAGAGAACGTGAAGCCCGTTTTGTTCATAAACAAGGTTGACAGGCTTATAAGAGAGTTGGAAGTTACTCCAGAAGAAATGCAAAAGAGGTTGTTGAAGGTTATTACTGAAGTAAACAAGCTCATTAAAGTAATGAAGCCAGAAAAATACAACGAGTGGAAGCTTGACGTTACCAATGGAAGTGTAGCTTTTGGATCAGCTCTGTACAACTGGGCGGTAAGCGTTCCTTCGATGAAGGAAACGGGAGTAGGATTCAAGGAAGTTTATGAATATTTGCAAAACGATGAGTGGAAAACCTTAGCTAAGAAGAGTCCGCTTCATGTTGTCGTTCTCGACATGGTCGTGAGGCATTTACCCTCACCCATAGAGGCTCAGAAGGAGAGAATAAAGACGATATGGAAGGGAGACATAAACAGCAAAGTCGGACAGGCTATGCTCAACTGCGATCCCAACGGTCCAGTAGCTTTGATGATAACGAAGATCGTCGCAGATCCACATGCTGGAGAGATTGCCGTAGGAAGACTTTTCAGCGGAACGCTAAAGCCGGGAATGGATCTATACATCATAGATAGAAGGGCCAAAAATAGAGTGCAGACGGTCGGTCTATTCATGGGACCGAAGAGGGTGGAAGTCGAGGAGGTTCCAGCCGGAAACATAGTTGCTGTCGTCGGACTTAGAGACGCTGCTGCTGGGTCCACCTGTACGTCAGTTGAGGAAATGGAGCCTTTCGAGTCGATACAGCACTTCAGCGAGCCTGTGGTGACGATGGCTATCGAAGCTAAAAATCCAAGAGATCTGCCAAAGCTCATAGAAGTTTTAAGAAAGCTTGCTAAAGAAGACCCAACGCTACACGTAACCCTGAACGAAGAGACCGGAGAGCACTTAATAAGCGGAATGGGAGAGCTGCACTTAGAAGTTAAAGTCGAGAAGATAAGGAGAGAGTACGGACTTGAAGTCGTAACTTCCCCGCCGATAGTTGTTTTCAGAGAGACAGTCACGACAACATCGCCAGTTGTGGAAGGAAAGTCTCCGAACAAGCACAACAGGTTCTACATCGTCGTGGAGCCATGTCCACCGGAAGTAATAAGGGTGTTCAAAGAAGGACTCATCGATTTGAAAAAGACCGACAAAAGCACGAAGAGGAAGATACTGACAGAAGCTGGATTGAGCGGAGAAGAAGCTGCCGGAGTTCAAGAGTATTTCGAAGGAAACATATTCGTCGACGTGACGAAAGGTTTGCAGTATCTAAACGAAACTATGGAGCTAATTCTTGAAGGTTTTAGAGATGCGATGAGAGCCGGACCTTTAGCAAGAGAGCCCTGCATGGGGTTAAAAGTTAAGCTCGTAGATGCGAAGCTTCACGAAGATGCTGTCCACAGAGGACCAGCTCAAGTCATTCCAGCGGTAAGGTCAGCAATATTTGCCGCGATGCTTCAAGCGAAGCCGACATTGCTTGAACCTTACCAGAAAGTCTTCATAACAGTTCCTCAGGACATGCTCGGAAACGTGACAAGAGAGCTGCAAGGAAGAAGAGGACAGATAATCGAGATAAACACCGAAGGAGATATGGTAACAATAGTCGCTAAAGCGCCAGTGAAGGAAATGTTCGGTTTCGCTGGAGCGATAAGAAGCGCAACTTCTGGCAAAGCAATCTGGAGCACAGAATTTGCAGGATTCGAACCAGTTCCGCCGAATCTCGTTGAAGAGTTCATAATGGAAGTCAGAAAGAGAAAAGGGTTGAAGCTCGAAATTCCTAAGCCAGAGGATTTCTTATCCTAAACTTTTTTATATTTCCTTTAAATAACCTCAAGTGTGAGCATTTCGGAGTACAAGATATTGAAAAACAGATCACTGGAATTTCTTAAATATGCTGAAATACAACTCAATGAAGGTCATTACGCTCTCTCGTGTTTTAGCTCTGAACAGGCAGTACAGCTGTATTTAAAGAGCAAAATTTTAAAGATTAGTGGAGAAATACCAAGAACCCACTCCATAAGGGAACTACTCGGAATATTGGCAAGACTTACAAGTAGAGAGGAAGATGTCAATGAGTTTATCAAAAAAAAGAGAGCAGAGATAAGAATGATGGAAAGCGCATACATTGAGAGCAGGTACATTCCAAAAGAGTTTGAAGAGGATGACGCAAGACTTCTATTCTCTCTTGCAAAAGAGGTGATAAAGTTTGTCGATAGTATATCCCCGGATTGAACTTCTAAAAAAGTACAAGGAACATCTACCTAAGATAGTCAAAAAATGCGAGGAAGTTTTGGGAAGTTGCGAGATATACGTTTTTGGAAGCATTCTTGACGAATTTACAGGAGGAAGTGATGTAGATTTGTTGATAGTATCAGATAAAGTCCCAAAAAGTTTGAAAGAAAGAGCAAAAATTTTAGCAAAAATAGAGGAGGAGCTCCCCTTGTATCATCCCTTCGAGTTTCACTTAGTCGACAAAAAAGGTTTCGAATTTTACAGAAAACAATCGAAAAAGATGAAAAGAATTCGGTAACCTTAAATAGAATCTTGCGGAGTGCAATTTGATGCTACCGGATGTACAAACGCTTGAACCAGAAATACCGATAGGTTTGAGTAGAGTCGGGGCGAGAGGGATAAAAAAGCTCGTTCAGGTTAAGAGGGAAGGAAAAAGACCGATCATACTCATCTCCACCTTCGACGTTTTTGTCAACCTACCCTCAAGCAGAAAAGGGGTAAATTTGAGCAGGAATTTCGAAGCTGTGGATGAAGTCATAGAGAGAATAACTTGGGAACCCGTGGAAAACGTCGAAGATCTCGTTTTAAGAATGACCGACGAGCTTCTTGAGAGACACGAATACGCAGATGAGGCTGAAGTGAGGATGAGGGCTGAACTCATAATGAGAAAAAGAACTCCAGCGTCGGAAATAAAAACGCAGGAAGTCGTTAACATATTTTGCAACGCTAAAAAAAAGAGAAATGGCGAAGAGAAAGTTATGATTGGTGTGGAAGTTTACGGCATCACCGTCTGCCCTTGCGCTCAGGAGCTTGTTAGAGCAAATACCGTAAGGAGACTTGAAAAGATACTCAGCGAAGAAGAGCTTTCTGAAGTTGTAAAGTTGATCCCGTTTGCCTCTCACAATCAGAGAGGAAGGGCGCTCATCATGATAGAATCCCGAAAGGAATTTAGACCGAGAATAGAAGATCTCATAAGAATCGCTAAAAGCTCTATGAGCTACGAGGTTTTCGAGATTTTGAAGAGGAGCGATGAGCTTGAAGTTGTTGAAAAAGCCCACTTCAAGCCAATGTTCGTTGAGGACAGCGTGAGGCAGATGGCTAAAGCATTAGTTGAAACGTTCAAAGACGCTCCAGACGATGCAGAAGTTTACTTAAGACAGCTTAACGAGGAAAGCATTCACCAGCACGACGTTATAGCTGAGAGGAGGGCTACAATCGGCGAACTTAGAAAAGAACTCGGAGTATGAGAATTTTCATTCTCTTAGCGCTTCTACTTTACCCAGCTTCAGCCGAGATACTCGAAGTCTATCCAAATCCTTTCAACGAGGAGGAGGAATACGTTAAAATTCTCTGCAACAGCAACTGCACTTTCACAGACTTCGAGAAGGAGATGAAATTTGAAAAAGGAATTCATTACATTGCTAAAAATTCAACAGCCTTCAAAAACAAGTTCGGATTCTATCCAGACGCTGAGGGGATTTCCCTGTCCAACAATGGTGAGCTTATAGCACTTATCGAAGAAAACTCCGTCGAATACTTCAACTGGGCGTGGATCTATCTCGATGAGGGAGTGATATATTTCAAGGAGAGAGGTAAATGGGATTTTAGATACGAAGGCTGGAGCTCTTTCGAGCCAATTGAAGACGAAGTTTCCGGAAGGTTAATCCTCTGTCCGTGCGATTACAGGCTGAAAGGGGAGGGAATAGTTTACGCCTACACGATCTACGACACCGAAAGCTTCGAAGGGAATTTTACCTTCGCAGTTGATTCCACCCCAGTTGGAGGTATTCCTCTGAACGTGAAGATGCTTGAGGAAAATAGCAAGGTTTACTACCTCAAATCGAAGGTTTACAGAAACTTCCATGCAAAGTTTGCTGTAGTTGGAAATAAAGTTGTCATAACCACCGAAAACTGGAAATGGGACAAGAGGGGAATTGTGGTCGAATTTAATAGTGAGAAAATATCAGAAGCGTTAAAAGAGCTGTTTTACAACGATTTGAAGTACTCTGCTCAGCCAAAGAGCTTTAAGAATTACGTTAAGGTTGAAAGAGGAAAAGGCAAGTCTTTCGATTTCAGCGGGAAAGTTGCTCTCTACGTTATGCCTGAAAACAATCCCGTGTTCGATTTTATAAGATCTGCGAAAAAGAGGTTGTACGTGACAGCTCCAACTCTGGATTTCGAGTATTTCAACGGAACTCCGCTGCTCGACGAGATTCTGAACGCTTCCAAAAGAGGGGTGGACGTGAAGATTCTTGTGAGCTACGGAGATCTTGAGTTCTTGGAAGAATACGGAATAGAAGTTGAAAAGCTCAAAAATCCGAAAATTCACGGAAAGTATTTGATCTCCGACAGTTCGGTGCTAATAACTTCAGCCAACCTAAACAAGTACGGATTAAAGTTGAACAGAGAAATTGCCCTAAAAATCGAAGATGAAAAGCTTGCTGACAAGCTTGCCGAAGAATTTCTTAGAGATTTTAAGAAGGGGTTCGATGAAAGAGAGTACCTCTACCTCCTTCTCTCGTCAGTTGGGTTCTTTGTTGCAGCGCTAATCTTTTTGAAAAGACAGCAGTCTTAAAATTTCTTCTTCAAGCTTTTTATCCCTCGAAATTACATCGAGCCTCACAGAGCTTACTTTCTCCCCCCTCACTCCAAGTTTCTCGGCGAAGGGTTTAAGGAACAAAGCTCCATCTATCTTTCCCCTTCTCAAAGCATGATACATCTGGAAGTGATCCCTGAATTCAATTTCTGATTTAAGCTCGTAACCTTCCACGCTGCCGATTTTGCCATCTTTTCCAGCAAAGATAACGTCAACTTCGTACTTTTCTCCGAGGGTTACAACCGCATCGATGTTTCCTAAAGCAAACTCAACCTTCGCAAGTTTCTGATCGGATGTGAGGTAAAAGGAGTTTAGATCGAGCAACTTCAACAAGTCGACTCCAGCCACAACGAAATCGTACGTCTTGGAGAAAATTCTAACTTTTCTTTTCTCTCCCCTCTCAATAACCTCCTCGTTTTCAGCTATCTCCAAATAGCCAGAAGCGTTGGTTAAAGATGTTATCGCTCCAGATCCTTTCTCCAGAGGAAAAATCCTTTTTCCCGCAACCACAACCGGAAGAAGCTCCCTTCTCCCTTCGGAGTATATCCTTTTAGCCACAACCCCCTCTACAATTTGATTTTCCACCCGAGCTTTAACGGATTTGAGTAAAACCGGTTTAACGAACTCGTGTAAAATCGTCAAAGCGGAGACTGGAAACCCGGGAAGTCCGAAGAGAATTGAGTCGGAAATTTTAGCAACCAGAAAAGGCTTTCCCGGCTTTATCCTAACACCGTGGAAAACGATTTCGCCAACGTCTTTAACAGCCTCAACGAGCAAATCCCTCTCTCCAGCTGATGTCGCTCCGGAGGTTATTACGACGTCATACTCTTTCGAAGCTTCCGCAAGTTTCTTTTTCATCTCCTCAACGTCATCTTCCAATATTCCAAGAAACTCTGCAGAAAAACCGAGATTGCGAAGAGAGGTAACTATTGCGAAACCATTTACATCGAAAATTTTTCCATGCTCTAACTTTTCCCCCGGAAGGATAATTTCATTTCCAGTGCTGAATACAGCTACTTTCAAATCGTAGATCTTGATTTTCCTCAATCCCAGTCCAGAAAGAAGACCTATTTTCTCTGGAGTTAGCTTTTCACCTTCCCTAACAACCAACTCCCCTTCAGCTACATCTGATCCTTTAAGCATGACGTTTTCCTTGGGAGCTACAGCTTTCTTAACGAAAACGTATCCTTCCTTCTCTTCGCAATTCTCAATCATAACCACCGCATCACCGTTTTCCGGAATTATCGCTCCAGTAGCAATTTTCGCACACTCTCCAGAGGAAATTCTCACCCTCTTAAACTCTCCAGCCTCTATCGACTCCACTATTTTCAGCTTAACCGGACTCGTTTCTGAAGCGTTTACAACGTCCTCGCTTAAAACAGCATAGCCATCTCTTGTGGATCTGTTAAAAGGCGGAAGATCTATTGGAGCGAAGACATCTTCAGCCGAGAATTTGTTTACCGCATCGAGAACAAAAACTTCTCTCTTTTCAACGGGGAGTTTAATCGTTTCAAGAAGCTTTTTTGCCTCTTCCACCTCTATTAACCTCTTCACAGGGTTAAATTTCCCGGCAGCTATTTAAATTCTTCCTGAATTGGCATATCATCATCATTTTCAATGGAAAAATATTTAACCGATAAACATCGTTAAATATTATTGGTGATAAATATGCGACACCTCCCAACTTTGTGGGGGTTGATATTCGGAGTGTATGTGTTGATGAGCTCTATTTTGCTGTCTTATTCCTACGGAGGGTTGCCAAACTTTGGAGTGACGATGAAGGTGCTTGGATACGGAGCGATATTATCCCTTGCTATCGCCGCGAGTCTGAGCTTTGTTGTTGCAGAAGTTGAGAGAAGCAAGGTTCCAAGCGGTGCTAAGAAAAGTAGGGAGGGCTAAAAATACCTTAAATTTTTTAGCTGGCTTGTTCTATAAGAACAGCATTTATTACTCCTTCCTGACTCGGCCTATTCGTCACCTTCGCAAGTCCGATGCTCGTTTTGATTATAGCACCCTTGGTTATTACGTTTCTCCTTGCGTAGTGCATGTGAGCCTTGTTTTCAACGACGCTCTCAATTTCCACCCTCACAACTTTCCCTTCTGAAGGAACGTAAACGTTAGCGTATTTGTCGGCGAAGAGCTTTATCTTGTAGTTGCCACCCCTAACTCTAACCTTCTTTATCTTTCTCTCCCCTACGTGAGTTTCTACGGGCTCCCTTCCCAGCTCGTACTTTCTCTTTTTCCTGTGCGGCTTGTACAAACCTCCCGTCGGCTTCCTCCTACTTCTACCCTGCCAGATCATCGTTACACCTCCTGAACTCGATTTGCTCGATCACTCAATATATAATTTTTGCCACCGAAAAGCTCCCTTCTCCTTCAGCTTCAAGCCCCATCTTTTCGACAAAGCATCAGAGTTTGAGTATGCCATTACCAATTGAAAAAATTAAAGTACTATGACTAACAGATTTCTTTACGTGAAGTTTAAAGAGTTCATTGAATTTGCGGTAAGCAATTCAGTAGGCTTGATTTACGATGATAGCTACGGAGCCGGGATGATCATAAAAGAGATGATGAAGCTCTTTAAAAACAATGAGATATACTACGTAATTTTCACGGACATGAACGATAGAAGGACAAAAAAGTTCTTCGAGAACCTTTCGAAAGCTGACGAAGAATTCGGAGAAGTTTTGGAGAGCGTTAAAGCAATAAAAATCGGTAGGAGCAGAGAAGTCTTCAACAACAACCTTTTCGCTTACATCGAGATGACAAACGACATAGAAGGGATATTCCACGATCTTGCAACCATTGTCAAGAAATTGGATGAAAGAGCTCTGATTATATACGACGGAATGTTTCTGTTTTACAGAATCTGCGGAGAGAAAACTTTTCTTGAGAATTTCGAGAAGTTTATTTCGTCTATCGGAAACTTCAGGGGAGTTACGCTGATTCCTGTGATGTCGAGGGTTAACGAAAGCATCGCCTACCTTTTCGATCTCGTGCTGAGCGTTAGAAGGTTGGAAAAGCCTTACAATATGGGAAGAAGAGAATACGAGGTGGAAATCCTCCACAGCATATTCCCTCAACTTCCACCCCTCTTAGCTTTCAAGATCATTCAGGATGAGATCGTGGAGATGTAAGGAATAAATACTTGGAATTCTAACAATTTAACATGAAGAAATTGCCCCTCGAAGGTGTGCGGGTTCTTGACGTGACGAGGATTATCTACGGGCCTTGGGCGGCAACACTCTTGGCTCTGCTTGGAGCCGAAGTAATTCACGTGGAAATGCCGAAAAGCGGAGACACTTTGATTAGACTCGTTTCTCCGGGAGGTGTTTTTCCAAGAAATCTTTCTCCGGGGATGATGTGTTGCAACGCAAACAAGTACTTCGTGGCTATAGACATGAGAAAAGAAGAGGGAAGAGAGTTGATAAGGAAATTAGCCGCAAGATGTGACGTTTTGATGGAGAACTTTAAGCCAGGAACTTTCGACAGGTGGGGAATAGGCTACAGACAGCTCAGCGAAATAAACCCAAGGCTTATCTACGTGAGCATGCAAGGCTTTGGGAACTGGGGCGAGCTTTGGGAAAGACCAAGCTACGATGCCTACGCTCAGGGGATAACGGGGTTGGCTGAAATAACCGGATTCGAAGAAGCAATCCCCGTGAAATCCCAAGCGTGGATAGGAGATTTTCTCAGTGGAACCATAGCAGCTTTTACGACGTTAGCCGCTCTCTACTGGAGAAACAAGAGTGGAAAAGGTCAATTCATAGATATGAGTCAGGCAGAGGTTTTGATGAGAGCAATGGACTGGACTTGGCTGTATATTTCGTTAACCGGAGAGAATAGAAAAAGATACGGAAACAGAGATCCAGCTGTAGTAGTTTCCTGCATAACAAGAGCAAAAGACGGTTTCGTGGCTATAGCTGCCGTGAGAGAGGATGAGTACTTGGCTCTATGCAAAGCCATCGGTAGAGAAGACTTAGAGAAGTTCGTGAACTACGAGAAGAGAGTTGAGAACTTCGAGGAAATTTACAACGCTATCGAAGATTGGGCTAAAAACAAGAGCGTTGAGGAGATTTTGAGAAAGGCTGAGGAAAGCGGTTTTGCAGCTTCAAGAGTTATGAACTCAAAGAACATATACGAAAGTGAACACTACAGGAAGAGGAATGCTGTTCAGATATTCTTCGACCCGATATACGAAGAACTCTGCTATCCATTTGCCTTACACTTCTCAAATGTCGATCTGAAGGTTCTCTGGAGCATGCGCCCGGTTGGCTTTGACAATGAGCATGTTTTCAGAAGGATTCTCGGATTGTCCGAGGAGGAGCTTAGACTGCTATACGAG
>WAQS01000106.1 GCA_015520115.1 Ferroglobus sp. | reverse complement strand
GCTTTAGGAAGTCCCATATAAATTCTTTCGTTTCTGGTGGTGGTGTTAGTACTCTCTTCACCACTCCGCTCCTTATTTTCTCTCCCACATCAGCTCCGAGAGATTTCCAGTGATTCCTTATGCAGTCTTCTATTGCCTCAACAACTGTTGTGAACTGTCTCCTAACGTAGGTTACGTACTTTCCCTCTTCAAAAAAGTGCTTGTATTCTCTTTCCTTCTTTATGAACCTCATGGCATGCTCGTAAACCTCGAAAGGTGGTCCAAAATGCTTTTTAATTTTGCCGAGTCTGTCGAAGGCTGTCTCTATGTAAATCATGCACGTGCTACCTTTTACGAAGTGTCCGCTTTTTACTACTCTAAAGTCGTTGTTCTCCAAGAACTCGGAGATTTTTCTGCTCGCCCTCTCAAGCTGAGGATAAAGATTGTCTTCGACAATTGGAGGCTTTTCAAAACTTATTTCGTATACGAATCTGTTTTCGAGCTCTTTTTCGAGTTTTTCGTCCTTTATTTCCTCACTTTCTGGATAGAAGAAATCTTTGGATGGCTTTTCTATGAAGAGCCGGCATTTCTCAACGAATTTAGCCAGGTTGTCGACGCTTAGATTAGCTGCCACGTTCCTCTTCTCATCAACCGGATCCACTACGAAGATGTTCTTTAACCCCTTTTTTCTGTAAACTTCTCTTCTCGCAACATCTATCACCAGATCTCTTCTCCATTTTGCAGCTTCTCTGACGAGGTTTTCGAAACTTCCGTAGAATACTATGAGCAGCTCGCAGAGGTAGCCGGAAAAACCTCTTACTTTGTACTCAGCTCCGTACAAGTTCGAAGCTTTCAAGAATCTTTTTAAGAGTCTAACGTCGTTTTCCTTTCCCTTTATTCTATCTTTCAGCCACTCGTGGTGAAAGGGAGTTCTGTCAACTGCACTCTTGATCTTCTCAGCGCTTCTCAGCTTGTAGCAAGGCACAACATCCGCTTCAACTCCAAGCACCTTGCCGTGAACGTATGGATGAGCGGCATATCTCAGCTCAAATTCGTCGAGAACACTCTTCCCAATTTCGAGTCCGATTCTTTCGAGTTCCTCTTCAGTATAGTTTTCGGGGAAGAGAATGAAGGCGTCTATCTCCAAACTTTCCGGCAGCCATGTGTCTCTTGCAAAGCTTCCGAGAAATCTGAATTCCAAGTCTGGATAATCCTTGAGCTTTTCCTTCAACCTTCTCTCAAGCTCTTCAGCCGCTTTTTCAGCCTTTCTTCTCAACTCTTCACTCGGAATGACCTCTTTCAAAACCTCTTCCAGAACCTCCTTCATCTTTCTACACCGTAAACTTCCAAGTCCTCGTAAATTGGCCCTTTGCTCGTTAGCGTGCTTTTCTTCAGCCTGAAATCCCTTACATCCATCCATCCGAAATCATCTTCGAGATCTCTCAAAACTTCCACTATCTTCCTCCCTTCCGGCTTTTTCACCCTCGCTATTGTGACGTGAGCTGTGAAGCTTTCGGGCTTGAATCCCACTTTTTTCAAAGCGGAATTGATGCCTTCGGCTAATTTCCTAAGCTCCTCCTCTCCCTCTCTAACTCCTATCCACGCAACTCTTGCATATCTCTCATTGGGAAAAAACCCGAAACCTTTGAGGTAGATTTTGAACGGCTCAAACGCAACCTTTTTCAGAGCTTCCGAAATAGCCGGCACTCTCGCCTCGTTCACCTCACCTAAGAATTTTAGCGTGATGTGTAAATTTTCCTTCTCAACGGCTTTAACACCATTTAAACCAGAGATAGTTTTCAGAATAGGTGCTATCTTCTCCCTCAGCTCTTCGCTTAGGTCGACAGCTATAAAGAGCCTCATGATAGCAAAGGTTATTAATAGGCTTAAATTACTTATCCATTACGATGGAAAAGGAAAAAAGAGGCGAAGTGAAGTACTTGATACTCAAACCCCTCGGGTATCCTTTAAAGGCAAGTTATCACGAGTATCCGGTAGTGGACAATCCCAAGGTTTTTGATCGCTACGCCAAGGATCAGTGGAAAGGAGAGTTCGTTTCAAAGGGAAAGATGCTCTTCGATTACCGCCTTTTCCCGGATTTTGCCTTCGAAGTTAAGAGTTGCGAGCCAGAAAGCGGATACATTGGGGAAGGGACTATCATAGTGGTCGAAAACTATTCGAGGGACATCGTGACGGAGATAGTCAAAGATGTGAGGCTTGAGGATGTGGTTGGACAGGAAGAGGCGAAGAAAAAGGCGAGGATAATACTCGAATACCTCAAAAATCCGGAGAAGTTCGGAAAGTGGGCTCCCAAGAATGTCCTTTTTTACGGTCCGCCGGGAACGGGAAAGACGATGATGGCTAAGGCTTTGGCGAACGAAGCTAAAGTTCCTTTCCTCTCCGTTAAGTCCACAAGGCTCATAGGGGAGCATGTAGGAGAAGGAGCGAGAAAAATCCACGAGCTTTACGAGAGAGCCAAACAAATAGCTCCGTGCATAGTTTTCCTTGACGAGTTCGACAGCATAGCTCTGGATAGGAGCTACCAGGATTTGAGGGGAGATGTTAGCGAAATCGTAAACGCTCTGCTTACCGAATTGGACGGGATTGAAAGGAGGGAAGGAATTTGCACGATAGCAGCTACGAACAGAATAGAGTTCCTCGATCCGTCGATAAGGAGCAGATTCGAGGAGGAAATTGAGTTCACCCTTCCGGGGATTGAGGAGAGAAAGGAGATTATTGAAAGAAACCTGAGAGAGTTTCCGTTGAAGGTTGAGGTAAATCTTGAGGAAATTGCCAAGGCGACCGAAGGTTTATCCGGCAGGGATCTCGTGGAGAAGGTCATAAAGAGTTCTCTCCACAGGGCGATAATTGAGGGGAGGGAGGTTGTTACGACAAAGGATATGCTTGACGCAATTTCCAAACTTAAAAAGCCTGTGAAGCAACCTCCGAAGCAGATGTTCCTTTAAGCACTTTTTCCGAAGTTCTTAGGAGAAATCTAATTATTTATTGTTTGGCTAACTTCTTTCATGGAGGAAGACTTAGATTGGATAGAGGAGATTGAGGAAAAAGTCGAGGAAGAGTATCCAGCCACCAAAGTGATGATGGATGAGCACAGGGTTATAGAAAGAGCTCTGAGCGTTTTGAAGAAAGCGATAGAGAAAAAGATCGAAGATGAAGAACTTTACTTGTCTCTTGCGGAGTTTTTCTCCAAGTACACCGGGGAGATTCACCACGGGAAGGAGGAAGAGATCGTTTTCAAAGTTTTAAGGGAAAAAGCTCCTAAGCACATAATAGACATGGTGGAAGCTCTTGAGAATGATCACAGAGTCGGAGCTGAGCTTGTAGAGAAAATTAAGGAGAATGCGTCGAATTTCGAAAAGCTAAAGGATTTTGCACTGGCTTACCATTCCATGCTCAGAGATCACATCGTGAAGGAAGATCAAGGATTATTCCCGGCGATGCATCCGTATTTGAGCGTTGAGGAGGAGAAAAAACTTCTGAAGGATTTTGAAAGGATCGATAAGGAAAAAGAGAAGTACGAGAGGCTCGTGGCTGAGCTGGAGGAGAAAGTATGAAGCTTAAGTTTTTCGGAGAGCTTGGAATGAAGGTTGGAAGGGAGGCGGAGGTGAAAATAAACGGCTCTTTAAACTTTGATGAACTTATAAGAAAGCTGAAGGAGACTTTTCCCGAGGCTAAGGAGGAGTTCGATGCGGTGGATCTCTACATAATCTCCGTGAACGGTAGAATTGTCGGAAAGGAGGAGTTGGAGAGAATGAAGTTTTCCGATGAAGATGAGCTAATTTTCATGTTCTGGGCTGCCCTTTAACTTTTTGTGTCTGTAAGCTTTTCCCCTCTGTATGTGGTAAACTTCAAACCCGAGGGCTTCAAGGTATTCGCTTATGTACTTTCTGTGGCACCTCATGTAGAATCTCTCGGCACACATTATCGCCACCTTCTTATCTTTAAGTTTGAGGAGCTCGTTTATTCCTCTTTTGAAATCTTCGCTTTCCATGTACTTGACGTAGTCTCCTCTGTACCCTCCAAGGTACTTCCCAAGCCACACGTAATCGATTCCCTCTCTTTTCAGAAACTCTTCGAGATTTTCCCTTTTAAAGTGCTCGTGCTTCGAAGTCGGAAACCTCCTAACGTCAACAACTACTTCTATCCCAAACTTTTTCAGCTGCTCGATAAACTCCTCGATGCTTAGATTCGAATGTCCGATAGTGTAGAACACATCCAAGTTATCGAGAACTCTAAATATAGATTGCTGCCACGAATTACCATGGAGAGGATTTTCGCTCCTTGGAGGATAAGGTACATAGAATCGCCAAAATACGAAGGATGCATATTCTGCGACTTTCCGAAGGAGAATAAGGATGAGGAAAGGCTTATTTTGTACAGAGGAAAGAGCTGCTTCGTAATAATGAACAACTACCCCTACAACCCCGGACATTTGATGATCGCTCCCTACAGACACGTTGCGAGTGTTGAAGATCTGAATGAGGAGGAAGCTTTGGAGATGATGAAGCTCTCCCAAAAAATGGTAGAAGTCATCAAAAAGGCTATGAATCCGGACGGCTTCAACCTCGGGATAAATTTAGGTAAGGTGGCTGGAGCGGGAATAGAGGATCATATTCATCTTCACATCGTGCCGAGATGGAACGGAGACACGAACTTCATGCCGGTGCTGGCTGACGTTAAGGTAATTCCTGAAGCAATCGAGGAGAGCTACAAGAAGCTGAAAAAGTATTTGTGAGCCTACGCACCTAACAATTTTTAGCTGAATCTGATCAATCGAGGACTCTCTCGAAGTGAACGTAGAAGCTTTCTCTTCCGACAACCGAAAAGCCGAGGCGTAAGTACGTCTTTATAGCTCTTCTGTTCGTAGCTTCCGTTACAGCAACGAGCTTCTTAACTCCGATATCTTTCAAAAATTTTGCAGCAAATTCGATGAGGTTCTTGCCTATTCCTCTGTCCTCGTAATCTCTGTGAATGAAAACGACGAATTCAGCTTCACCGTTTTTTGGAACGACCGCTATGTGCCCCACAATTTCTTCTCCTCTTTTTGCTATGAACCCGTATCCGTTTTTGCTCAAATCCTCAAGCCATTTCTCTATAGACTCTCTGCTCACCGGCGGAAGACCGCAGCATCTTCTCTTTTGATCGAATCTCTCGTAAAATCTTACGAGGTTCTTCTTCTCCTCTTGAACGTAGTTCGTGACGAAGATGATCTCTCCGGCTTTATCAAAAAATTCGGAGTACATGACATTTACGAATTCAGTTGCTTTCTGTCCAGCTCGTAGTGAAGTATCGTTATGCAGTGTTCAGCCATAAGGCTTTTCGTCGGAATTCCAATTATTTTTTTCGCTTTGCTTAATATAATTTCTTCAAGTTCTCTCGGAACTCCTTTGTGGTCTCCGAGAACGAAAAGACCGTCTTTAGTTTCGAAATCCCTAACGTCTTCCCCGTCTTCTCTGAGGTAATAAACGTCCGAAGCGGTTTCATCGAGCAGCTCCTCAAGACCTTTTTTAGCCACGTAAATTCCCGGAGAGCTCTTCTTCCAGCTTTCATCCGCTTTTACTTCGAGAGCCTTTCTTATCAATCCAGCTATTCCCCTCTCATCCGGGGGCATGTACTTGACTTCCCTTCCAACTATCTTTATTACTTTAGGAGGATCCGGAGGACCGAGTAAAAGCAAGTAAACGTTCACGTCCCTCCTTATATCGTGGGAGAGAAAGAAAGCTGAGGATACGCATCTGCAAAGTATGTCGATTCTTCCCGCTCCCGGCAAGTCGTTCAGGCTGAATTTATCAGTTTTAGCTTTACTCCCTATAATCAGAAATTCTCTCATTCCAA
Organism: Ferroglobus sp.; assembly: GCA_015520115.1. Taxonomy (GTDB): domain Archaea; phylum Halobacteriota; class Archaeoglobi; order Archaeoglobales; family Archaeoglobaceae; genus Ferroglobus. The sequence continues at coordinate 1,193 of WAQS01000106.1, read as the reverse complement.
CTTTTCTTCAACCAGCCTTTTTATTCTCTTTTTCGGCAGTTCGTTTTCGCAAACCGGAATAACATCGACGTAGTTTCTGTATATCGTTCTCATCCAAGTGCCTATGTAGTGGATGTCGTCAAAGCACACCGGCTTTTTGCAAATTGTGCACCTCCTCCAGCTGACTCCTTCCTCATCCTCTTTAAGCTCCTTTCCGCAGGTAACGCATTTCATAACATCACCTCATAAGCTCTGGATGTTTAGCTAAAACCTCTACGAGATCGCTTGCCGTGAAAATTCCGGTCACTTTTCCCTCCTCAACTACGACGAGCCTCCTTATCTTCATCTCGGCCATTATCTTCGCAGCTTCCTTCACGCTGTAATCTGGAGAAACTGTGATGAGCGGAGTTGTAGCGTATCTTCCTACTTCCCTCTCCAAGCCGTTGTCGGGAAAAACTTTAGATAGAAGATCCCTTTCGGTGAATATACCGTAGATTTCTCCGTTTCTTGAAACCAAAACGCTTCCGATTCTCTTCTCGCCCATAATCTTGCAGACTTCCGAAACTTTGGTTTTCTCGTCCACAACAACAAGGTCTCTTTTCATAACCTCTCCAAGTTTCATGAATTTTATTTCCTCGAAACAGTTTTAACTTTTTTCAAATTAAAATACTGCTGTGAAGATAATTCCCCTCGCTTTCGACTCCTTCGGAGCGAGAAGCATGGCTACCTTCGTGCTCACAAAAGATGCCAAGATAATCATAGATCCCTCCGTTGCTCTCGGTCCAAGGAGATATGGATTGCCGCCTCACGAAAAGGAGATAAGGAGGAAGGAGAAGCTGTGGGAGAGGATAAAGAAGTACGCTGGAAGGGCTGAAATTGTCATCGTTACCCACTACCACTACGACCACCACAATCCCCACGAGGTGGAAGTTTTCAGGGATAAAATCGTCTTGATAAAGGATCCGAAAAACAAGATTAACAGAAGCCAGATGGGGAGAAGCGCTTTCTTCCTCAGCCAGATTAAGGATGTTGCGGAAGAGATAATCGTAGCTGATGAAAAAGAGTTTGAATTCGGCAACGTTTCGATAAGCTTTTCCAAACCTGTTCCCCACGGCACGAATGACAGGCTTGGCTACGTTCTTGAAGTTCTCGTCGAAGAAAAGAGGAGGTTCTTGTTTACGAGCGACGTTGAGGGGTTGTCTTTAGAAGAGCAG
>WAQS01000105.1 GCA_015520115.1 Ferroglobus sp. | reverse complement strand
GAAGGTTTATGCGAAAAGGTAATATTCAGAAATGAGGTTTGTTTGAGCTAATGATCATTCCAGGAAGCAACGGATTTCTGGCTGTTAAAATTGCCAGAAGTTGTGGGGAGAACTTGCACTTAATAGAGCTTGAAAAGCTCAAATACGGGGAAAAGTACGTAAGACTAACTTTCGATGTCGAAGGGGAGGATGTGTACCTTGTGAACACTTTCCATCCGAATCCGGATGAGATAATCCTTGAAAACCTCTTTGTTGCTGAAGCACTGAAAGAATACGGAGCTAAAAGAATTTACGGGATTTTCCCCTACATAGCTTATTCAAAAAAGGGTAAAAAGTTGATAAAAGGAGAACTACCTCCTTTAAAAGTCCTTTCGAAGCTCTACGACATCTTCGAAAAAATGTACTCCGTCAACTTTTCGGGGGAGATGGATGTTGTGAACATCTCTGCTGCGGAACTCATAGGAGAGTATTTCGCTGAAAAGCTTGGAGAGAAGTGCATAGTAATCTCTCCCGATGAGACTTCCGAAGAGCTTGCGAGAGGCGTGGCTGAGAAGATAGGAACTGACTACGAGCTAATGAAGAAAATCAGGGTTGACGCTGAAAACGTTATAGTTTCGGCGAGGAGGATGAACCTTGACGGTTACGAAGTTCTCTTAGTGGACGATCTTATTTACACTGGAAGTTCCATGGTGCAGGCGATTAAACTTGTAAAGAAGAGCAACGTTAAGAGAATTCTCGTCTCGTGCGTTCATGCTTTAGCAGATATGCGGGATCTGCTGAACATATACATTTCTGGGGCGGATGAAATCGTTGCCACTGACACCGTTCTAAGTTACGTGAGCAAAATAAGCGTGGCGGAGCTTCTCGCTGAAAAAGTCTTTTGATCACTTTATCTTATCCAAAACTATAGCTGGGCAAACTCTCTTTACACCCTCGATCTTCCCTATAACCTCGGAAAGAATTTTTGTCAACTCGTCTCCGTCCTTTGCTACTATCTCTGCCATTATCATGTGATCTCCGCTCGTGATATAGAGGGATTTTACGAATTCGTGTTCTCTTAACTTTTTAGCAACGTCCAAAAATTTGTCTGGCTCGGTATCGATACCAGTTAGAGAAATAACTCCGTATCCGGCTTTTTCGTAGTCGATTATTGCGGTGTATCCCTTTATTATTCCTCTCTCCTCCAAATTTTTCAGCCTCTTCCTTACGGCAGCCTCCGAAATTCCAAGTTCCTTCGCGATCTCAGTTAACGTCGCTCTTCCGTTTTTCACGAGAATTTCGATGATTTTTCTGTCTCTCTCGTCCATTAAAGTGTATTTTTCCATGCCAAAATTTAAATTTTTTCCTCTTGAGGTAAATAATTGGAACCAAAAAAGTTAAATATTCGAAACTAAAAGTAAAATTTGGTGATACGGATGAGGGAGATGACGAAGAAGTCTTTGAGTGAGGCGTTTGCAGGGGAGAGCCAGGCGCATATGAGGTACTTGATTTTTGCGCAGAAGGCGAGAGAGGAAGGATTCGAAAATGTGGCGAGGCTGTTCGAGGCTATAGCTTTTGCCGAATTCGTGCATGCGAGAAACCATCTTGAAGCTTTGGAACTCGTTGGGGAAACTAAAGAGAACCTCCAGACGGCTATAAACGGAGAGAAGTTCGAAGTTGATGAGATGTATCCAGCGTATAATGCAATAGCTGAACTCCAGAACGAGGGGAGGGCGAAGAGGAGTATAAAGTACGCTATCGAGGCTGAAAAGATACATGCGGCATTGTACTCTAAGGCTAAGCAGGCGGTTGAAGAGGGAAAGGATGTCGAAGTTGGCGACATCTACATTTGCGAGATCTGCGGATATACGAGCGAAAGCTTGCCAGAAAGATGTCCAATTTGCGGAGCTACCAAGGACAAATTCAAAAAGTTTTAGCAAAATAGAAAGATTTTTACCTTTCTAAATTTTTATTTAATACCGAGGTGATAAGATGGTAAGCGAGAAGCTTAAGAACTTGCTGAACGAAGCTATAGCAAGGGAAATACAGGTTTCGATTCAGTACCTCTGGCAGCATGTTTTGGCAAAGGGCTTTGAGGGAGAAACCGTTAAAGGAAAGTTGAAGGAGATCGCTATAACCGAGATGAAGCATGCAGAGGCTATAGCGGAGAGGTTAGCATATCTTGGAGGAACTCCGACAACAAAGCCGAACCCGATAACGATAGGAAACACCGTTAGAGAGATGATAGAAATAGACAAGGGAGAGGAGGAGAAGGCTATAGAACTTTACAAGGAGATAATAAAAGTTGCAAGGGAAGAGGGAGACATCACGACTGCGAAGCTTTTTGAGGAAATTCTCGCGGACGAGGAAGAGCACCACGACTTCTTCTCGTCACTGCTGGAGGGCTAAAAATCATGAAAACTGAGGAAAACCTCAAAGCAGCTTTCGCTGGAGAAAGCCAAGCTCACGTCAAATACTTAATTTTTGCGGAATTGGCGAGAGAGAAGGGTTTGAGAAATCTCGCAAGGGTTTTTGAAGCCTTCGCCTTCTCTGAATATGTTCATGCGAAAAACCACTTCAAAAATCTGGAGAGCTTGGAAGATCCCGTAAAAGCTTTGGATGACGCAATTAAGGGTGAGACGTACGAAGTTGAGGAGATGTATCCGAAGTTCTACGACGAAGCAATAAAGGAAAAAGCGAAAAAAGCTGCAACGTCTTTTAGATGGGCAATGGAAACCGAAAAGAAGCACGCGAAGATTTACAAGGAGCTGAAGATTTTGGTTGAAAGCGGGAGAGATAAAGCCTACGATGAGAAAATATATGTTTGCCCAGTTTGCGGTTACATTTTCGTTGGAACTCCTCCAGACGTTTGTCCTCTTTGTAGCGTCGGGAAGGATAAATTCAAAGAGTTTTAGTGACCAAAACCTTCATAAGCCACCGCTTTTTTATTTTTTATAGTTGCCGGGGTTGCAGAGAGGCACTGCGCCGGCCTTGAGAGCCGGTGCCCGTCAAGGGCTCCTGGGTTCAAGTCCCAGCCCCGGCGTATTTTAAAAAGTTTATGTCGTTCCAACTCTCTATTTGTGGGTTTCTTCCTAATTTGTTTAATCACATCTGCTATGGCAATTCTTGCTACTATCAAACTTCTCCAGCTTAAAAAATAGGTTGTAAAAAGCAACACTATAAAGCACCTTACGACAGTATTTTTACTCTTAGCTGCGTATAGCCGAACTGATAACCGATTTTCTTTGCTCCTATGTAGTAGAGATCAGGTACAG
>WAQS01000104.1 GCA_015520115.1 Ferroglobus sp. | reverse complement strand
CTCCAAAACCGATTCTTTTCCCTATCACAAGAGTCAGAGCCAACGCTGAGAAGCCGGAGCTTATGTGAACTACCGTCCCTCCAGCAAAGTCCAAAGCTCCGAGATCTGCAAGCCACCCGTTTCCCCACACCCAGTGAGCGAGGGGGCTGTAGACTAAGGTAACCCATAGAAATCCGAAGATTAGGAAGGAAGAGAACTTTACTCTCTCCGCCATCGCCGAGGTTAGTATCGCAAGGGTAACGGCAGCAAACATGAGCTGGAAGATTACGAAAGCATAGTCCCCCATTTCCACGTTGAGCAATCCCGCCATGCTCAAATCTCCGACAATTCCAGCTATCGACTCCGAAAAGGCAAGGGAGTAACCTACGAGAAACCACTGCAAGCTTGCCAAGAACAGTGCGGCAAAGCTTAGAGAGATCATGTTAACAGCGTTCTTCTTCCTCACCATCCCAGCGTAGAACAAACCGACTCCGGGCACCATCAGCATCACTAAGGCAGTCGCTACCATCAACCAAGCCAGATCTCCAGACTCCATGCTACGAGAAACCAGCAGCCTTATTTAAATATATTTAACAAATGTTCTCAACTACTCATAAAATTTCATAAATTTGCTTAATTCACTAAAAATTCTTCAAAAATATTAAATTTTTTGATTGTTTTGTAGTTTACTCACTTTACAAAAAACGAAACAAAGGCTAGAAGATTACAGATTCTGAGAGTTGAAGGATGTTCTCAGAGAATCTCAAAGACCGAGCAAAAAGGTAAAGTACCTCATTCTTGAAGCTACCTTCAGAAATCCACGAAACATGGCAGCTTGAGGAAAAGTTAATCTTGTGCTCAAGAGTTGCCTGAAGAAGTTAACGGAGTCTCTTCAATCGTAAATGTCCGACCTCTTTCCGATTTTCAGGATTTTTATTACCTTCCCATTTTTTAAATATTCAAACATGACTCTGTAGTTTCCAGATCTTAGCCTGTAAACGTTCTCATGGCCTTTAAGCTTTTTAACATCGAGGTGAGCGAAGGGAAAATACGCAAGCTTTGAAATCCTGTCCTTGATAATTTTCCTGTCACTTTCGGGGATGTTTTTAAGCTCTTTAAGTGCTCTTTTCGAAATTAAAATTTGATTTTCATAACTCATTCTGAACCTCTTCCCACCTTATGAATTCATCACGCTTTCTATCTTCAATGTCTCTAACTTCCCATTCTTCCGGCTCTACCTCCTCAATAAGTTCGAGATTTACATCTATGAGCGTCTTCAAAAACCTCTCTATCCTTTCAACCTTATCGCTTAATTCCTTAAGAGTTAATGGCATAATACTGATGTCGTTCAAGGGAATAATAAGAGTTTCTTCTATGCGGGTTCTATTGCCCCACTGAACTTCACCTATCAACCTCATTTCTTTTCCAATAACCCTCGTTATCACCTTAGAACTGCCTGAGATTTTTAGTGAAAAATGTGTTAGGCTAAGGCAAGCGACTATCGATGAAAGATTAAACCTCTCCGCTTTTTTGGAGATAAAGCTTCGAGAAGATCCAAACTTGGTCAAAAACAACTGGGAGTGCGCCGGCCGGGATTTGAACCCGGGGCAGGGGCTCGGCAAGCCCCTGTGTTAGCCAGGCTACACCACCGGCGCTCTTAATTTTATTTCCTTGAAAGTTGCTTAATAAGGCTTTCGCTGCGCAACATTTATTTCGTTTCAACACTCCTTTTCAAGAGATGTTAATCGAGGCTAATCCCGAGACTCTCCAGAAGAGTTTGATAGGAAAAATTTTGAGGGAAGGAGTAGAAATTAAATCGAGGTTCGGTGAGGAGGTTAGAATAGAGCCAGAGCTTGTGATATGCGAAAAACCAACGTACATGCAAAGCTTTGACGAAAGTTTCGGATGGAAAGCTTGCGAAGACACGTATCTTGACAGAGTTGAAAATTTAATCGAAACCGCTGCCGAAAAATTGAGAAAAACCCCTTACACGAGAAGAGTTTCTCTCCCGGTTTGGAGACCGGAAGACCACTTCTGCGAAACTCCTCCTACAGTTACGGAAATTAGTTTTCTCCACTACTTTAATTCTCTCCACGCCACAGCTTATTTAAGAAGTTTAGACGCTTTAAACTACTTCTCCGCAAACTTCGACTTCGTTTTTCATGTTCTTGAGGAGGTAGCAAAAAGAGCTGAAATAGAAGTAGGCAGCGTTGCCTTTCTCGTGGCAGCCCCCCACATCTACAAGAGAGATCTAGACAGGGTTGATAGGCACAATTATAAAGATGTTTTTGGTTTTCACGAACTTGGAGTTCATATAGTGGAAGACTACGAATCCACCGCATGGCACTCAGCCCTTGAGGTCATATACTACAACGGATTCGAGAAGGAAACGGAATGGGGTGAGTTGTTTGAAGGGCAAAAGAGGAGTAAGTTCGTTCACAGACTTTTCGTTGAGGTGAAAAACACAAGAGAGAACAAGATCCACGACAAAGCCCCTTTCACGAAGAAATACGCGATAGACTACGCCCACAACTACGTCATCCATGCGGCTCAGCTTGATAAGCCGGTAAAGGAGAAAATTTTGAGAGAAGGTGAGGAATATACGTATGCTGAAAGAGCAAGATACTGCGAAAGGGATGAGAAGAAAGTCGACCAGCTTTACGAGTGTATAAAAAAGCTGAGGGAAAATCCCTACAGAAGAGACTGCTATGTGGGAATTTCAAGGGTTTGGGATTTAACAAGCGACGATCCGCCATGCTTGAGAGGCTACCAGTTTTTGAAGACGAAAAAGTTCATGGGAATCTTTTACATGCGCTCAAATGACATATTCGGAGCCATGCACGCTAACATGTACGCTTTCTCCCTCCTCACGGACTACGTTTCCCAGCTTATTAACGAGAGAGATTACAAGTACTATCATTTCTCGGTAGATGCTCACATCTACGAGGAATTCTTAGATAGCGTTAAAGAAATTCTTGAGCCCGAAACTCCATCCTATATTTCGAAGGTGTAACCACCGATGTTCTGCTTCAGGGCTCTGCCGAGCGAAGATAAAGCGTTGTTTAGCAGAATTCCGAAAGATGCGATTAAAACCGCACAAACCGCCTGTCCGCAGTAAGTGGATCTCGTGAGCATGTAAAATCCGAAAACAGCTATGGCAACGCTCAGCTGGAATAGATAAGAAGAAAAGTCGATCTGAACGATGATGTCTCCTCTCCTAAGCAACTTAAAGTATCTATATAGAAGAGAGGAAACGTAAAAAATCAGTATCAAGGACACGATAAATATCGCTTTTAGAGATTGAGAGAACAAGTACACAACGTGAGCAAATCTCTCCTCAATAAAAGTCAGGTAAAGCCAGAAAACCGCAAAACCTTGTACCAGCAAGACAGCCTTAAGGTCTATTTTTGGAGCAAAATTCCTGAAGGAGTCCTTTATCGATAGGATGTCGTGGAGTAAGAATGCGGAGGGGATTAAAAGCATTACAGCCACAGCGGTATACACGCTTAAAAAGTTTCCAACAGTTCCGAACGCCAGTATTTGATAAAGCTTCAGGATTTCGAGAACGGAAATTACAGAGAGAATTACTATCATGAAAATGGATAATACCAAGGAGTCCTTCCACTTACTTTCCAAAAAACTTTTTTCTTCATCTGTAAGCTGGAGGTACATAACCGAATTGTACAAAGCTATCATCGCAAGCGCCAAGCTTATGAGGAGTTCAAACATTAGATTACATAAGGAAGAGGTGAAATAAATTAATTTCTATCTCATTTATTAATTTACGAGTTTGAAAGTCAATTTTTGGAAATGTTTTAAATATTATGAGCGTTCCAAGTAGATTAATGATAGGAGAGATCTCATCGCTCTTCGGTATGAAAGTGTACACGGATGAAGGCAGATACGTCGGCAAGGTTGATGATGTCGTTATCGATGTCGAAAGAAGGCAAATAAAAAGTCTCGCGATCAGCGAGGTTAACAAAGCTCTAATAAACACGAAATATAGAGGAGTTCTAATCCCATACAGGCTCGTGAAGTCGGTTGGAGACATAATAATAATCAAGGACGTATTTAAGAGAAGAGCCGAGAAGGAAAAAGAGTAAAAGAGTATGCGAGTGGGCATCGACATAGGCGGGACGAACACAGATATAGCGGTTATTGGGGAGGAAATAAAGACCGCTAAAATTCCAAACTATTTGGGTTTTGACGCTGTTTTCAGAAAACTTTCCGAACTCGTTGGAGAGAAGAAGATTAAGTTGGTAATCAGCACATCTGTTCCGCTAAACCTCATAGTTTCCAAGTTCGATGAGATAAAGGCGCAAGTTATGCTGTTTCCCGGTAGCGGGTTAAATTACGAAAGTTACGGAAAACAGCTGAAAGGAGCGGTAAACCACAGAGGAGACGTTGTTGAAGATTTGGATGAGAGAGAGGTAGAAGAGGTTTTAAGGGAAAACAAAGCGGACTGCTTAGCTATAGCGTGCAAGTTCTCAATAAGAAATCCGGAATTGGAGCTAAAAGCTTATGAAATCGCTAAAAAGTACTATAACGAGGACGAAATAGCGTTGAGTCACCACATACCGGTTTTGAACTACCCGCTGAGAATAAACACCACAATTATAAACGCAAAGCTCATGAAAAAAGTTCACGAGATGGTAAAAAGCGTCAAAGCTTATTACAACGAGGTTTATTTTTATAAGGGAGATGGAGGGATTATCCCCTACCAGATAGCCCTGAACAACCCTTCGGAGCTGTACAATTCAAGTCCCGCCGCTGTAGCTTTTGGGGCTTACTTCCTTACCGGAGAAAAGTATGCACTTGTTGTCGACATCGGAGGGACAACGACGGACTTCGTTTTCTTGGGAGACGGAAAACCAAAGATAATTGAGAGAGCGGTCATAGGAGGACTAAAAAGCTGCGTGAGGTGTGTAGAGTCTCATTCAATTCCATTTGGAGGGGACAGCCTCGTTGAAGAAACCATAAAACCCGTTAGAATTTCCCAGCCGATATCCTTCGGAGGAAACTCTTTCACGCTAACTGATGCTCTCAACTGCCTCGGTTACGAAATAGGAGACTACAAAAAATCGAGAGAGGCAAAGAGAGACGACTGCGAGAGAGCCGTTGAGGATTTCATAAGTATTGTCGCCAAAAAGATTAAAGAACTCAAAGCAGAGAAAATAATCGGAACAGGCTTTCTCGCCCCGTTTTTGATAAAGGACATAGCTAAGAAGGCTGGAGTGAAGTACATCGTCCCGGAACATTGCGAATCAGCCAACGCTGTAGGAGTGGCTGTATCGAGGCTGAGCTACACACTCTATGCGAGATTTGACACAGAAAATAAAATCGCCGTTTACGACGGGGAGGCAACCTTCATTAAAGATAGAATATACGGATTCCCCGAAGATGAGGAGTTAATACAGCTCGCTGTGGACAAACTAATTTCCATAGCGAAGGATTTCGGTGAGGAGGTAGAGGAAAAGGACGTCAGAGTTCTGTACTTCAACTCTTACGTTGTCGTAAAGGGTGGAATAAGGAGGGGAAAAATAGCTGACGTCATTGTCCAGATAGAGCCAGGAATAAGGGAGGAGTTTTCTTGAAGACCGGAATAGTCTTTCACGAGAAGTATTTGAAGCACGAACAAACACCCACCCATCCAGAAAGGAAGGAAAGGTTAGCTTACACGATCGACCAGCTAACGGAAGAGGGAATTTTCGAAGATGAGAGAATCGTGCTCATTAATCCAGAGCCGGCGAAGGAAGAAGACGTCTTAAGAGTGCACACGAAAGAGTACATAGAGTTTCTGAAAAGGGCAAGCAAAACCGGAGGATTCATAGATTTCGACACAAACGTGCCAGTAGGACTGTACGAAATAGCAATGCTTGCAGCCGGAGGAGCTATAACT
>WAQS01000103.1 GCA_015520115.1 Ferroglobus sp. | reverse complement strand
TTAACATACGCCGAGCAGCTTGCGACGACTTTGTCAAGAATCGTTGACTGTCAAGTGATCGTATGGCAATGGAGTTTACGAGCTTTTGAAGCTTCTTGATGAAAAAGTCATAGAGGAGGTCTTAGAAGGAAGAAGAAGTTAGTTTGCTCGATTTCGGGTGAAACAAACTCTGCGATCACTACTATTAGTAAATTTCTGGATTTTTTTATTCTTAGTTAATCCAAAAAGCGCAACATAGAGCATCTCTTTGTCACTTTCATCTGTTATTTTTCTTTTTAGTGTATAAAAAACTGATTTTAGTTCTTCTTTAATAACACCTATGTATTGCTCTTCCAACAGATGCTCTCGATGCCAACGATACAGGTTAAAGATGTGGACAAACTTCTGGATTATTAACCATTTGTAATCCATATCCAACTTTTCTGTGAGAAAGATTTTTTAGTTTTGACTAATCGTACACTGGAGAGGTCTTATTAGTATCCTTAGTTTCTAAGTCGCTTTGAAGTGGAGTTATCAGTCTAAGGATACTTCCCGTGTTTGTGAACAAACTTACCCTCGTTCGATAAAATCAGATACCAAACCTCGATTATCTTTCCGTCCAGCCGGCTCTCCTCGTAGATGATGCCTATTCCGTCCTCCATGAAGTTGTATGTGGCGATTCTTATTCTGTGAATGTACTTGTCATCTTTGAGACCCACTAGCCTTGAGGCGAGTACCATGGGGAATGTGACTCAGGCGATAAAAAAGAAGCTCAGTAAGGGTATTGTTAGGAGGAACGAAATAATCAGGCTCATCGAGCGTGGCATCAACACCGCCTACTCCATAGCCAAGGCTATGGACTTGGATCCCGGAACGGTGAAGCACCACTTGGATTGGCTCGAAAAAAAAGGAGTAGTTGAGTCGAAAATCGTGGTGGAGAGAGGAAGAGCCAAAAAGATTTTCAGACTTACCTTTCCCATAAATGTTTTGGAAAGGGTTATGGAAATCCTCGATTTGGTAGATATCGATGCCAAAGAAGCTGAGAAGAAAATAGCAGAGCTCGTGTTGGAAGTTGCTGAAGGTTTGGAAAAGAGAGAGATTAGCTTCGATGAAGCCGATAAAATCTTCACAGCCTTGATCGCTCTGAAGACAATCGAGTTAAGTGAAGAAATCGAGGAAATGCTAACTCTGGCTAATGAGCTGCACGAGGGGAAATGGGAGATTGTAGCGATGCTTAAGAGCCTTGCGTATGAGTTCAAAGAATGATGACAACTGAAGGTATAAAGAAGTGTTGACAAGGAGATCGATGTACGAGATGAGAACGAGGGGAGAGGGGCGCTGTGGGACTACTGAATTCTTTTATTCATAGCACTGTACAACTTAAAAAGGTGTTTAGCATGGTGATGAAATTTAAGTTGTCGTCCTCTCTTAATTCTATTATCAACTTTTTCCTGCTTAACGTAAATCAGGAGCTTATCATTTGAGTTTAACCTTCATAATCGTATTCTTGTGTCTTTTGGGAATTCCCCAGATATTCTGCTCTTTTATCTCCTTCCAATTTTCTTTAGTTGTTATTTCATAGCCAATGAAATCATCTCTTAACTGTTATTTCAGTACATTTCTTAGCGTAATATTCAGAAATAGCATTATCCAATTCGATAAACTTTTGAACGATTGGATTGTTTTTGTTTAGCTTGTACATTTTTGCCCTCCCTACTCTTCTTGTTTCCACGACTATTCCGAGATTTTCAAGAGTTTTCCAAATCTTAAGCAAGGTAGTTCGGCTAATTCCAGCTCCTTTTGCTATTTCTGTTTTGGAGTAATCGAAAGCCTCGTTATCGATTAGGAAGTCAATTACTCTTATTATCGGATTATCTTTCCCTAAGAATTTCAGAAATAATGTTTCTTCTACCATTTTAACACCCATTCCGCTTTTTGATATCGATATCAAAAACTACTGTTTAACAAATGCTTAAATATCTTTTCATCAATGTTAAGCAAGATGAACGATGAAGAACTTCACAGTATTCTCAAAGCTACGATTCTCAAAAAGCTAAAAAGAAGAGGAAAATGGGGACATGCTCATACGAGTTTTGATAAGCTAACTTCCGGAATTCCTAAACATTTACGTGGATTAGCTAAAAAAGTTGCAGAAGAACTGATTAAAGAAGGATTATTACTCGCTAAACCGACATCTTACGGTTTGGAAGTCTCATTAAACCCTAGGAGAAAAGCCGATATAGATGAAATTATTGAGAAGTACTTATAGGAAAGTAGTAAAATTGATTTTGCTGCGAGGTTATCTACATATCCAAAAATGTGAAGAGGCTTGTTTTTTGTTTACATAATTTGCATAGCTCTTTGAGATGTTCGAGATCGCAGAGTTTAAAGATGAAATGGTGTATTTTACCTTCAGGAGCTTTCTTAATAATGCCACGATCTTGAAATGAGATATATCTTCTTTGAGAAATATGCCGTTAAGTATGCCCTATTCTGTTAAGTATTCTCTAACCTCACTCTCGTTAAATTTATTCCTAACATTAAAAGTTATGTTGAATGGGAACTGTTGAATACAAAACTCACCACATGTCAAGTGAGCAAGATGGTACTCTATATCACTTCTCCCTGGCATACTAAAAACTCTATCAAGCCCACCTTCTTCAACAAGAAACTGAACATTCACGGCAAGCTCAATCCCGCCACCCAGCAAGGCGTCAAACTCTTTACTACCAGTTGTTATCTTTCTCACGCTCCGCCTTCTCTCGAGAACTTTATTTCTGGTCTCAAAATCGCCTATGCTTGTGTGCTTTCTTGCAGCCGCTACAACTATAATTTTGGCAGCGCTGGATTCGTCAATCTCAGCAGCACTTAGTTCAGGAGGAGATGCTACGGCAATCGCTTCGGTTGTGCTGTAACCAGTATTCCCAGCTTTTCCGCTGTTGATGGTCCAACTCCGAGTATTTTCTCAATATAATATATCTATTATCCCAGACTTACCGATAGTATCCTCCATCCCCCACACTACTTCCCATACGACCATCCGTACAATGTGTAGCAAAACCAAAGTTAAGTGTTTGGAATGATGTAAAAGTAAACATCAGAAAAAAGACAACCAACTTCCCTATAGAAATCATTACCACAGAACAAGTGTTTATTCGTGCTATAAAAGGAGCTACAGTAATATCTCCGCCAATTAAGGTTGATATTGCAAAGGTTTCGAGGAAAAGATGTGTTTACTAAAACCATTATTAGAGAATATGCAAATGCAAAACTGGTTGAGAGTGAATTTAAAAATAAAACAAACCTTCTCGATATATCTCCTTTGAGTACTTGGATACGACATGGAAACAAAGTTTCTTACGCCGGGGGTGGGATTCGAACCCACGCGGGCAGAGCCCAGCGGCTTAGCAGGCCGCCGCCTTACCACTCGGCAACCCCGGCTTAAAGAAATCTTTTTGGTATCTGGTTTTAAACGTTTTGTTCATTATGGTCATTTGATAACTCGCAACAAAATGAAAAGACAATACGTAAATATCGCATTCCTTTTTTACTTTTGTGCAGTTCCCCAAGAAAGTAAAAATCACGACCGGCGAGGAAATTACGCTCAGATTTCCCGAGAAAAACGATTTGGAGAAGTTAATAAGAATGTACACAACTTTATCGGAGAAGTCCCTCCGTTTTCTCAGACCTTACGAGTTTTCAAAGGAGGAAGTCAAGAAAATGTTCGAAAGGGTGGATTTCGAAAATGTCTACTCTGTTGTTGCGGAAAATGAGAAAGGAGAGATAGTGGCTGAAAGTAGGCTAATAAAGGTGGGTGAAAAATCTGCCGAATTGGCTGTCATAGTTCACGATAGTTATCAAAACAAAGGGCTTGGACAGCACTTGGTGAAGGAAATGATAGAGTTCGCAAAGAGCAGAGGAATCAGAAGATTAATAGCGTTCATAAACGAGAGAAATCGTGTCGCTCTGCACATCTTCGAAAAGTTCGGGTTTAAGGTTGAAGCCCGCTCCCACCTTGAGCCAAGCATAATGGGAAAAGATGGGGCAGCATTAAAGCTCGTCCTTCAAATTTAATCGTACTCCCTCCAAGTTTTCCCACACTTCGTACAGCGGAAAAATCTAACTTCGCTTTCGTCCGCCGCTCTTAACTGCCTCAGCCACCAGTAGGCTTCTCGATTTCCACAGGCCGGACAGACGACGTTTGTTGTCGGGAGAGTTTTTATGTTTTCCTCTTCTATCACCGGAATTTCCTCCTTGTTCCTCTTTGAAACCGTGATGAGTTCTGCTTCTCCGGCATCCTTTTCGAAACCGCATTTTCTGCAAACCGCTTTGTCTCCTTGATATATCATTATGCTCCTACACTTTGGACAGAATTCCACGCAGATACACCTCCGCATCCTTTATCATTTTTTCGTGATCGAATGCTAATTCCGGAAGTTCTTCGAGTTTAAAAACTTTCACATCCTCGGCATCGCTTCCAGCTTTAAGCTCTCCTCCCACGGGAATGAGAATGAAGCAAATCGAAACGAAGTGCCCTCTCGGATCTCTGTTCGGATCGGAGTAAACCCCAACGAGTCTTTCTATTTTACACTTCAACCCGGTTTCCTCTTCAGCTTCTCTTACAGCTGCATCTTCGACCCTTTCTCCGTATTCAACTATTCCTCCGGGCAAAGCGTATTTCCCCTTAAAAGGCTCGTTCTTTCTCCTTACGAGAACTATTCCTCCCTTGTAGGGAATTATCGCATCGACTGTAAGCGTTATGCACTTCATAGAATCACATCCAATATGGATTTTCTAAAGTTTTTCTCCGCCTGCTTTTTCGCCCACGAAACGTCTCCTACTCGCTCAACCGAATGCGCATCGCTCCCTATCGAGTAAATTAACCCCTTCCTACCAGCTTCTTCAATTATATCGTGGGGTGGCGCTCTGTGATAGCTGTTAATCTCTATCGCCACGCAGTTCTCCTTTGCAAGATCGATAATCTCAAGATCGTATTCCGGAATCCTACCATCCAAACTAACCATTTCCGAATGCAGATGTCCGAGAACGTGAATTTCCTGAGTTCTTATGCATTCCCTCAACCTTTTGTAGTATTCCTCCGGAGTCAAGTAGCTGTGAACAGAGGCGATTATTAGATCAAATTTAAATTCTGGCTTTTCTATCCTCCCGTTTTCAAGAATGCCGCACTCTACCCCGTTAAGAACCACAACTCCATATTTCTGCTCCGCCATCTCAATCTCGATCGATCTTTTCTCAGCTTTTTTCTTCGTAAGTCCGAGGGAATGTTCAGAAGAGTGATCAGCTATGCAAATGACCTTCAACCCCCTTTCTCGAGCTTTCCTAACTATTTCGTCTATCCTTCCCCTTCCATCCGAGTAAACGCTGTGTATGTGAAAGTCGAACACAACGAAAACTGTATATTCTCTGCATAAAAACGATTTGCCATGCTACAATTCACCTCAACGCTCCTAATGTTCATCTACGCGTCAACTAAAAATAAATTCGTCGGCTTCATATCTTGGACGACCTTCGGAGTGTTTTGGCTGCTAAATTTACCCTACTATCTCAGTATTTCCGATTATTTCAACTCCGCGCTTATGGTTGCAGCCTTTTCCCTCTTCACCCTCCTCGGCTTAACGATTCTAAGAGCTAATGACGACGTTTTTCCAAGGCTAACATTCATTGCTGCCATCTCCTCTCTTATTTACTTCACCTTCGCTGAAACTATGCTCGGAAAAGAGCTAATAGAGATCGTGGCGACTCAAACATCAATTTTAGCAAGTTTTCTCGGTTACGAATTTACAGTCAGGGAAGATCTCATATACTACAACGACAAAATCGTACAAATAATTCTCGCCTGCACGGGAATAGAGAGCATATCACTTTTCGCCGGAATTTCGTTGGGGGCGGAAGGGAGAGTTGTTAACAAGCTTAAAGCTTTTTTAGTTTCCGTTCCGGTAATTTACGTGCTCAACCTTCTAAGAAACACGTTCATAATCCTCGCCTACGGAGATAGTTGGTTTGGTGAAAACAGCTTCTACATAGCCCACCACGTAATCTCCAAACTGCTTGCGACGGTAGCATTGATAATCATTGCAATGCAAGTTTTTAAGTATCTGCCGAACTTTGCCGAGGACATATTCAAAGCTAAGGATGTGGTGGTGAGAACTTGGTTAGAAAAGAAGCGTTGAAAGTCATTTTAATTCTAATTCTCTTACTACCTCTCGGAATTTTCGTAAAGTTCCTAATTCCTCTACTCTCAGCTCTAATAGCTTTTACAATTTTCTTCTTCAGAGATCCTGAAAGAGAGATCGGAAATTGGGTAGTCTCTCCAGCGGACGGAAGAATAGATTTCGTTAAAGATGGGAGGCTGGAAATCTTCATGGGGTTATTCGACTGCCACATTCAAAGGTCTCCGGTGAGCGGAATAGTTAAAAAGAT
>WAQS01000102.1 GCA_015520115.1 Ferroglobus sp. | reverse complement strand
GTTTATGGTAGTGGTAGCTGTGGGAAGCAGAGAAGTGAACGAAGTTGTTGAGAGGCTTTCGAAAAAGTACAACTTTCTCAAAAATTTCGCCAACGATGCGGAGAGAACCGAAGTCGTAGTACCTTTCGAAGGGGAAGTCGAAGGAATAAAAATAGCCGTAACGACTGAAGGAAAGAGCGGGATTGTCGCAAGAATCGTTAGGGACAAAATACTCGAAATGATAAAGAGCGACAGGGAAACCATAGACCTTCTGAGGGCGATGCACTTTTTTAAGAGGTACATGAAAGATGAGGAAATTCCCGTCGATATTAGGATGAAGATGTACTTCGCCATAAGTTCTGATGAAAAGTTTCTTGAACTCGTTAAGAGTGGTAGGATTGAGGATGCTAAGACGTATGCGGTAAACTTTTTAAGGGAATACTTGAGTGGTGAGAGGGATTTGGATGAGTCAAAGACGAGAATTCAATTTTGATGTCGATTTGCTGATGGCAGCTCAATACAACATGCCCCTGACGGAAGAGCCGTTCGTAGCTCTTTCGGAAAAGCTTGGAGTCAGTTTCGATTACCTAAAAAACGAGCTTGAGAGCTACCTGAGGAAGGGACTGATCATAAGAATAGGACCTCAACTGAACTATAAGGCGTTTAGAGGGGAGAGCGTAGCAGCTTTAGTTGGAGTGAAAGTTGAGGAGAACAGAATTTTCGAAGTTGCAAGGATGATAAATAACGAAAGCGGCGTAAAACACAACTTCTTGAGAGAGGATGAAAATTACAATCTCTGGTACACGATAAAAGCAAAAGACAAGGAGGCTTTAATTGAGAAGATCAAAACGCTGATGGAGAAGTGTAAAGTAGAGGACTACATCGTTTTACCGAGCAGGAGAGTTTACAAGATGGATGTGAAATACGACCTTTACAAGGGAGTTTCTTGGAGTAACAGAATTGAGAGAAACGAAAAAGTTCCTTTAGTTGAAGAGCTTGGAATTAGCCCAAAGCTTCTGAAAGACATGGAAAAGAACTTTTCCGTGGAGGAAAGACCATTCAGAAAGTTTGCTGAAAAATACGGAATGAAGGAAGGAGAGATAGTGGATTTGCTGAAGGAGTTAATAGAAAAGAGAGTTGTGAGGGATTTTTACGCCGTGTTAAACGGAGAGAGAGCAGGCTTTAAGGAGAACGGTATGAACTTAGTAAGAACGGAAAGTCCGGAAAAAGTTGCGAAAATTTTGCTCGAACTTTTTCCTCAAATAACGCATCTTGTTGAAAGGGAATGTCCAGAGAACTGGAACTACCCCCTCTATTTCATGGTGCACGCTTTTGAAAGGGAAACCATAGAGAAAATTGCTCAAGAAGTTAGGGAGATTGAGGGAGTTGAAGAGGTGAGGATACTCTACAGCAAGATGAATTTGAGAAACATCTAACTTTTTTTTGGTTTAACGGGAATCCTTCTCTCGTATCCGCAGTTAAAGCAAGTAACGATAACTCTTGACTTGTGAACCCTCACCCTGAACTTTCCCTCAGCGTAGGGATAAAGACACTTTTTGCAGAAAAAAACTTTGAGCTTTCCAAGTCTGATTCGGTACTTTTTCGCTATTTTCACCGCCAGCTCAACGTATCTTCTTGCCAGCTCGTAATTCTCTTTTTTAATTTCCTGAGCTTTATTGAGGAGGAATTCAATCCGTTCTTTTGCGATTTTCTTTTCGAGGTCTTTCTCTCTTTTCAAAGGCATTAACAGAAAAATTCCAAAAGCGGGTTTTAACATTTTTGAGCGATAATCTTAAATTCAACTACTTGCTCTACTTTTTAAGGGCTCGTGGTCTAGCGGTTATGACGCCGCCCTTACGAGGCGGAGATCGCCGGTTCGAATCCGGCCGAGCCCATCTAAATTTTTCAATTCCAAAGATTTCAATTTTCATTGGTTTTCTGGTTATTGAAGAGCTTAATAGTTGATCAATTCTCTCAGAGAAGTTGTTTCTGACTTTTCTTTAAAAATATATACCTTTCTTCGAAAATTTTAATGAGTAGATAAGCTCTTTCTTGCTGTTTTACAGACAAATTTTTTGATTTAAAGTGCAGGTTTCCCTACATTTCGGCAAAAAGCAAGTCGAAAGAGTTGATCAACCACTATAAAGGATTCGGGATTTCCCCAAGTTGCTGTGGAGTCAATGCAAGTTCACGTATCTTTTCAAGTTCATGATCCCTCAAGACGTGAAATATATATCGAGGATGATTCCCGAATTTGAAAAGCTGAACAAGGAGCTCCAACGCTACGATGTTCTGGAGTTCGATCACTATTCGAACGAGCTGAAAATCATCAGAGCGAGCGAAATAATCAGGAGGACGAAGCATTATGGTTAGAAGAATTGAACTGAAGTGGGATGATTGGAATGTGGATCACATTGCGAAACATGGTGTAAGCGTGGAAGAAGTTGAAGAGGCAGTTAGAGATCCAAGAGCGAAAATGAGGAAACTCTCCAAGAATAGGTATGTTCTCATAGGTTCAGCGTGGGGAAGAATTCTCACAATTTTTCTCGATCCTATTGGAAAATGGAAGTATTATGTGGTTACAGCAAGAGATTCTACTGAGAGGGAGAAAAGGATATATAAGCGTAAATAGAAAGGTTTGGTATAATGAAGCTTCCAAGATACACTGAAGAAGAACTCGAAGAACTTGAAAAAGAACTTGAAGAAGCAGTTAAGACGGAAGAAGGTTGGGTAGATGCGAGTGTTTATCTTGGCAAAGAGCGAGAAGTGATTTCCGTTTACGTAGGCGATAAGATTCTCGTTAGAGGGCATTACCGCAAGATTAACGGAAAGAGAGTTTACGT
>WAQS01000101.1 GCA_015520115.1 Ferroglobus sp. | reverse complement strand
CAATATATCCTCCGACGGAACTTTTGATGGGGAAAAGGCTAAAGCCGCAGCTATCGAAGGAGACGCGAGACTCATCTCGAAGATTTTAGCTAAGGAGCCCTTAGAGAGGGAAAGTCTGATGGAAATCGATGAAGACAACGCTTACTACATCTTGTCTTCGATCCAGTACACCTACGGTTACAATCTCGCTCTGGAGGTTTACAACAGGACTGGCGACACAATCTACCTCCTCCAAAATCCGCCAAAAACCATGGAGCAGGTCATGCATCCGGAGAAGTACTTCAACAACGAGAGCTTTATGAAAATGGAAGGTGATAGATTGGGAGAGGCTTTCGTTTTCGTCTTTTTAGCGGCACACGTGCTCGACTCGTCAGCAAAAATAGCTGCCGAAGGGTGGAACGGAGATTCCTACTACTTGAACGATACCGGTTGGAGCTGGAAGATTGCTTTCGATTCAGAAAAGGATGCTATCGAATTCGAAACTGCTGTAAACCTAATGCTAATGAAGCTTGGGGAGAAAAAGGAAGATGGTTACTTAATTAAGGAGAAGTACATTCCACAAATTATAAAGGTAGAGAGGAAAAATGCCAGTGTGATACTTCAATCAAACTTCGTGGAGGATTAGCGATGTGGAGCATACTGAAAGCTTTAAGGGAAAACCCGGAGGTACTTGTGGAATCCCAAAGGAGGAGAGGAGAAGACGTTGAAATTGTTTACAAAGCAATAGAACTGGATAAAAGCTGGAGAAAAAAGCTATACGAACTTGATCAGCTAAGAAGGGAGAGAAACGAACTCTCAAGAAGGTTAAAAAGTGAAAGAAACGAGGAATTGATAAAAAAGGCAAAAGAAATCTCGGAAAAAGTTAAGAGAGGGGAGGAAGAATTAAAGAAACTTGAGGAGGAGCTGAAGGGAATTTTGCTTTCAATTCCGAACATAGTTCATGAATCCGTTCCTATAGGAGAGGATGAGAACGATAACGTTCCGATAAGGTTCTGGGGAAAGCCGAAAGTTTACAAGGAACATTTGGAACAGTTTTTAAGGCAGACTAATGGAGAAGTAGAGTACGAGGTAATCGATAAGCCGGTTGTTGGACATGCTGATGCCGTGGAAATTTTTGGGTGGGCTGATTTGGAAAGAGCAGCAAAAGTGGCTGGATCGAGATTTTATTACCTCCTTGAAGATCTCGTCTGGCTCGACTTTGCTTTGACGATGTACGCTCTCGAATTCCTCTCAAAGCAAGGGTTTAGGATAGTGAATCCTCCTTACATGATGAGACACGAAGCGTATGCGGGAGTCACAGCCTTCAGCGACTTTGAAGAAGTGCTTTACAAACTGGAAGGGGAAGATTTGTACCTAATTGCCACTTCCGAGCATCCTCTGGCTGCCATGCACATGAACGAAACGCTTGGAGAGGATGAGCTACCCCTCCTCTACGCTGGAGTGTCTCCGTGTTTTAGGAAAGAAGCCGGAGCTCACGGGAAAGATACTAAGGGCATCTTCCGAGTTCACCAGTTCAATAAAGTTGAGCAGTTCGTTTTTTGTTTACCGGAAGAGAGCTGGGAATGGCATGAAAAGCTTATTGAGAACGCTGAAAAACTCTGGCAAGGTTTGGGAATCCCGTACAGAATCGTGAACATTTGCACGGGAGATCTCGGTATTGTTGCAGCTAAAAAATACGATCTCGAAGCATGGATGCCGGCTCAGGGGAAGTACAGAGAAATGGTTTCCTGTTCAAACTGCACGGACTGGCAGAGCTACAGACTGAATATAAGGTATGCGGAAAAGAGGGGAATGCCCTCTAAAGGCTTCGTCCACACTCTCAATTCCACTGCTATAGCTACAACAAGAGCCATAACGGCGATAATAGAAAACTACCAGCTTGAGGATGGGAGAGTCGAAATACCGAAGGTTCTGAGGAAATACCTTGAACCAATCGAAAGCGCCCCGAAGGAGTACTTGGAACCTAAAAAGAGAATTTAATGTGTTTAGTTTGGCAAAGTTGTTTATGAGCTGATAGTCGAGAAAGTTTCACATCTTTCTTTTTTGAAGTGAATTTCAGCAGATTCGAAAACCAATGCGAGACGATTTTGTTAGATTTGACTTGCGGTTTATTTTTAATTATTAATGATGCTGCTAATTTTACAGTTGGTGCTATATGATTTCACTTATATATAATAGTCTCCTGATCGTGTGAGCACAAAGCATATATACCACTAATTTAGATAATAACAATCATGATGACTGCTAAAAAACTCCTTTGGATTCCGCTATTAATTGGTATGGCGATAATCTCGACTCAACTTGCAGATTCGATTAGCGAATTAAACCCCTCAGACTTATCTCGAATATTCTCCTCACCTCTCAAACCGTCCTTTGTGTACGCAAAGGAGGATTACTATACCGAAGATGAAAACCTCGAAGAATTGAGAGAGAACATTTATTTGATGATAAATGCGATTAGAATGAACAACGGCGTTAGTAAACTTGAAAGAGACGAGAAGTTGGAGTTAGCAGCTCAAAGGCATGCGGAAGATATGATCGAAAGAAACTATCTAAGCCACTATTCTCCAGAAGGTGTTAGCGTGTTCGAGAGACTGAAAGAAGTCGGGTACAAT
>WAQS01000100.1 GCA_015520115.1 Ferroglobus sp. | reverse complement strand
ACGAGAAGTACTGCATAGGCTGCAGGTACTGCATCCAAGCGTGTCCCTACGGAGCTCGATATTTGTATCCCTTCAACGGTCCGAGAGAGAGCAGAAGAGGTACTGCCGACAAATGTACGTGGTGCTACCACAGAATAACGAAAGGATATAAGCCGGCGTGCGTAGAGGTTTGCCCAACGCAAGCTAGAAGGTTCGGAGATCTTAAGGATCCCAACGATGAGATACACAAGATTTTGGAGGAGAACAGAATTCAGGTTTTGAAGCCGGAGATGGGGACGAAGCCCAAGGTGTTTTACATAGGTCTCGACTCAGAGGTGAGGTAAATGAGCGAGATTCTTTGGGAGGTACTAAAGCACGTTGAAGGGTACATTTATCCCAACGAGGTAGAAGTTAACTGGAGCGTACTCATAGCCCTCTATCCTTACATCACGGGGTTAGTAGCGGGAGCTTTCATAGTGGCTTCTCTCGAAAGAATATTCAAAGTTGAGGCTGTGAAGCCGACATACAGACTTGCTTTGTTAACGGCGTTGGCTTTCCTCCTATGCGCACCACTTCCGCTCGTTGCCCACCTTGGACGACCAGAGAGAGCTTTCCAAATCATGACTACTCCTCATCTAACTTCAGCAATGGCTGGTTTCGGTTTCGTTTACGCTTGGTACTTACTGGCCGTCCTTCTGACGGAGATATACTTCGACTACAGGAGAGACATCATTAGATGGGCTAAAGAGTACAAGGGTATTCGGGGGTTCATCTACAGAGTCCTCACCCTTGGAGAGTGGGACGACAGCGAAGAATCTTTAAAAGCCGATCAGAGAGTTGTGAACATCGTAACTGTCGTCGGTCTTCCTTCAGCAGCGCTTTTACATGGTTACGTTGGATTCATTTTCGGCAGTGTAAAAGCAAACATTTGGTGGAGTTCACCACTGATGCCGATAATATTCCTCTTCTCAGCAATGGTTTCCGGAATTGCCTTAGTCCTTCTGATCTACATCGTAAGCAGTTACATAAGAGGGGTAGAGCTTGACAGAGCTTGTACAGACACGTTAGCGGGATACCTTCTCTACAGCTACATCCTCGACCTCGGTCTTGAGGCTATGGAGCTCATACACATCTTCTACACCCAAGAAGAGGGATTCGATGCGATAGTCACACTAATCTCCGACAAGATCTTCGTTTCGTTCATAATAATTCAGATCTTCTTCGGAACGCTCGTACCGATAATCCTGCTACTGATAGCAAAGAGCGGAATATTCAAGTTCAACGTCAGAAAGTACCTCTACATCTTCGCTACCGTTCTAACACTCATAGGAGTATTTGCGATGAGGTGGAACGTCGTAATTGGAGGGCAGATCCTTTCAAAGACCTACATGGGCTACTCCTACTACATAATGCCCGTTTTCGGACCAGAAAGCCTCAGCATAACTTTGGCAATAATGGCTCTGCCGTTCGTAATCCTGGCGATTTTAGTGAAGCTACTGCCTCCTTGGGAAGCTCCGTACGTGTGGGAAAAGAGAGAGCTCGAATAACACAAATTTTTTAAATTACAAAAACAGCTGCTGCCACAACTGTTGTTATTTTTTTCACTTCTGCCACTTTCGATATCGAGAAAACCTCTACCGGCTTTTTTCCATGACTCGTTTCCACGAGATACTCTGCTCTCTCTCTAACGAACGAGTCCAAGTCCTCTCCAGAGTAATTTCCCGAGTACTCCACCAAATATCCGTGTCCGTTAGTAGGCTTCGCACCACCAACGGCAGCGTAAATTTTCTTTCCTTCTTCCCCGCTTGAGTGTTTTGCCATCACGCAAAAAACGATTTCTCCGGCTGAGAGTTCTTTCAACCCTTCTTCCAAACTTACACGAACGCAGTCCGGTGGAATTATGCTGCTCACTGGAACTAAGTTAAACTTCTCTATTTTCGCATCCCTCAAAGCGAGTTCGAAGCTCACAAGGGGATCCTCGTGAGAGCCTACCCCAGCTGTGAGAAAAAACATTCTTGGCTTCAGCATCCAACGAGAGTTCTGAGATGGATTTATAAGATTTTTTAAGCGATGTCCCTTGAAGTGTCTATTTGCACACCCTCGCTGATGTAATAGCGGAACGTCTCTGTTATCGGCTGCATGTTTCTTACCTTAGGAATTGCAAGTCTGTTCACAATCCTGTCTCCATGCCTCTCAACATCGATGTCGAAAACAGCATCCGACAGATCTATAACGAGACTTTCCAAATCCTTCGGATGGATGTTCTTTATCACGTAGCAATACGAAAGACCTTCCACGTTTTTAGTTGTAACGTAAATCTTGTTTATCAACCACTCCTTTAAACCAACAGGAACGTTTAACTTCAAAAAGAAAGAGAGGTTGTCGAAGATTATTATCACGTGCTTTTCCGTAGATATTTCCGAAAGCTTCGCATCGACGAAGTCAAAGATGTTCCTATCCCTGTACATATCCTCAACAACGAAGGCACCAGTTTCGCTTAGGTAGTATTTCTCGAAAACGTCTATGAACTCGATGTGATCAACATCGAATCCCATGCTCTCTATGTTCTCCCTAACGTACTTAGCCGGTCTTACCGTTGTGAAGTAGAAAGTCGTGTAGATTGAAGCAAACTGATGCAGGAAGACTTCGGGCATCGCAATCGGATTGGCAAAAATGCAGACCATAGTGCCAGCTGGTAAGCCACCGCCAAGTCTCTTATCGAGTATCGTTATTCCAGTAGGAATTCTTTCCATTTACCATACTCCTTCTTCAACTTCAAATTTTAATGTTTCTCTCAAAAAATTTAAGAAGCTTTGGGAGATCCTCCACCCTCGTCGTCCATTTTCCAATTATTCTTATGAGTTCTTTCCTTATGTAGTAATCCGCATTATGCAAAATCGCTCTTAAGTTTCCCTCAAGCCTCTTTCCGTTCTCATCCCAATCCGTAAGCACAATCACATCCCTTTCCATAAAAGAGTCGCAAATTTCGGAGATGCTTTTTTGAGAGATCGCAACGATTTCACCAGAAACGCCCACTCTCCTCAAAGCTTCTACATCTTTCCTTCCTTCCACTAATATCACCGCTCCGTTCTCCGCTCTTTCAGACAGCTCCTCCAGAAGTTCAAGAAGTCTCACGTAAGCGTCCCTATCCAACATGCTTTTCAATTTCCTCCCTGCTACAACCTACTATTAAAACCTTTTTGACTCTGCTCTTCTCCCCTGAAATCACTCTCGCACTTTTTCCAAAAAGCTCTTTGAGAAACTTTTCCAATTCCCTGTTCGCTTTCCCCTCAACCGGTGGAGCTTTCACTCTAACACTCAAAGCCTTTTTCCAAGGATCATACCCTGAGATTTCGTTCTTCTTGGAGTTAGGAGTTACATGAACTGTGATAACCACGCCCTCCTCGACTTCCTCAAGCCAGTCGTTCATTAAGTCCGTCCTCTCCCACAGCTTATAAAAGAAATTATCATGATTTATTACCCACCCACCCCTTTGTTTCCTGTGGAAATTTCCTAACGTGGTTGCACTTTAAATTAATTGCCAAAAAAGATTTCAAAACGCTAATTTTTCATATTTCAGTGAAGAGATCAGCGACTCTAATTTTCTTTCGGTATGTATCCTTTTTTATTTTCCACTTGAAACCGAATCTGGAAACTGTTATCTACTTGGAAATCGATTATCCCGATGATGATGGAAGAGATACGAGAAATTTACGAGAAGTTCGGTGGAGAAGTAAAGGAGTTCGAGAAGTTTGAGGGAGAAGTGGACGTTGGTTACAAAATCGAGTTCGAGAAGAAAATAACGGATGTGGATGTTCATTTTTTCGGTTTTGCTTCGGGAGATTTCAATCCGGTGCACTTCGATGAAGAAGTTGCTTCAAAAACGAAGTTTAAGAGAAGAGTCGTGCACGGAATGCTTACGACAAGTCTCATTTCAGCAGCAGTAGCGAGAATGCCGGGAATTGTCGTTCTGCTTGAGGCTTGCTTCAAATATACGAAGCCTGTGAGAATTGGAGACACCGTCAGAGTTGTGGGCGAAGTCGTTGAAAAGGAGAAAAACAGGTACAAGCTTGAAGTGAAGTGTTTCGTCGGTGAAAACGTAGTTGTAGATGGATTTGCGAGGGTTTTACTCTGGTAAATTGGGATTGCGAAATCTTTAGCACTGAGTAATTTGCCTGCACAAATTTAAAATACTACAAGAAATCTGGAAGAGGCAAAAATTCCGATAAAACCGAGGTACTATCCTAAAGAATTTTAAGGAATGATCGTGAATGCTGTGGTGAGAGAGGGTGTAGATATTTGGTGAGTAAACAGAATTTTCAGGCTTTCTCCGAATACGGTAATAGCCGGGACCTGAGAGAAGAATTGCGTTAGGATGACCTCGTTGTTGAATTGGGTGAGATGTGAAGTTTTGTTAGGAAACTGGACATGATTAGCTTTGGAGAGATTCTCGCTAAATAATCAGTTACGCTGTAGGAGACCGATCAGTTGATACTTTAAAAAATTATATGGCAGAATTATCAATAAAATCAAACGTAATGCAATATTTTACACGGATCGTTGCTTCTTGCGATCTAATCCCATACAAACAAAGAATAGAAAAAAGAGGAGGCTCAAATCGCCAAGAAAAACCATCAGATTCCATCAAATCCTTGGAAAGCTCCAAAACTCTATCAAACTCTGGATACATTACTATAATTCATTAAAAACTCTTT
>WAQS01000099.1 GCA_015520115.1 Ferroglobus sp. | reverse complement strand
TCAACCATAGCAGCGGTCATCGTCTCTATCGGCTTTATCCAGTCTTCGGGGTTGAGAACGTTCACAAGTCTGGGAACTCTGCCAGCAGCTATTGTTACAGCCATTGTCTCTCCTATAGCCCTTGAGATTCCCAAAATGAAGCTGGCAATGATTCCGGAAAGAGCGGAAGGAACGACTATGCTCCAGATGACTCTAACTTTGGAAGCTCCTAAGGCGAAACCAGCCTCTCTTAGGGACTTTGGAACCGCTCTTAGAGCGTCTTCGCTTATACTTGCGACAATCGGAATTATCATAATTCCGACGACTATCGAGGCGCTCAGAGCGTTGTAGGCGGAAATGTCCGGAATTACTTTCTTGAGGAATGGGGTTATGTAGACGAATGCGAAGAATCCGTAAACGACTGTTGGAATTCCAGCTAAAACCTCCAAAGCTGGCTTCAGTATCGATCTCACTCTCTCGCTTGCGTATTCGCTTAGATATATCGCTGCAAGCAAACCGGAGGGAATTGAGATCAAAGCTGCTCCGAGCGTTATCATCAGAGTTCCTGAAATGAGCGGAAGAACTCCGAAGCTGTAGGGCGCTATAGTGGGACTCCACTCAGTTCCGAAGAAGAACTCGATTGGAGAAATGTAGCTAAAGAAGTTGGCTGTTTCGAAAATCAAACTTGCGACGATTCCGAAGGTTATCAGGATCGTCGTCAGGGCAAAGCTGAAGAGTGAAATTTCGATTAATTTTTCCTTCAACCTCATAAGCGATCGTCACTTTTTCTAAATAAAAAGTGTGTGAAATCTACTCAATTCCAAGCTCTTTTAAAGCCTCCTCAAATTTTCTCAGGTTCTCCTCCTTTATTTTTTCGTCTACGGGGACGTAGCCGATCTCCTCTATTATTCCGCTGTCAAGGTTTTCGAGGTAGAATTTAACGAATTCTCTCACAGCGGGCTTTTTCAGACTTTCTTTGTTGACGTAGATGTACAGAGGTCTTGTTAAAGGATACTCTCCGCTTCTTGCATTCTCTATGCTCGGCTCAACGCAAGCTCCGGTTTCTGGATTCTTTATTTTCACAGCCTTTACCTTGTCTTTGTTTTCCAAGTAGTAAGCTAAGCCTAAATATCCCATCGCATACTTGTCTCTCGCAACAGCCTGAATTATCGTGTTATCTTCCTCTGTTCCGTGGTAATCCTTTCTGTGTGCATCTTCTTTTCCTATCACGACTTCGGTAAAGAAGTCGAAGGTTCCAGAGGCTGAAGTTGGTCCGTAGAGCTGTAGATCCTCATTCGGCCATTCGGGATTTACATCGCTCCACTTCGTGATCTTCCCCGTTGCTTCCGGACCCCAAATCTTTCTCAGCTCTTCAAAGCTCAGGCAATCTACCCAGTCGTTTTCTGGGTTTACTATCACAGTTAAGGCATCGTAGGCTATTAGGAATTCTATTGGCTCTATTCCGTTTTTCTTAGCGGCTTCAAGCTCTTCGGGCTTAATTTTCCTGCTCGCATCGTTTATATCCACGTAGCCCGGAATGAAGAAGTTTTTAAATCCACCCCCCGTTCCGGTGGACTGAACGGAAACAACTATATTCGGGTACAGCTTGTTGAACTCTTCAGCCATAGCCATGGTAATCGGGTATACCGTGCTGCTTCCAGCCACTTTAACTTCCCCAGAGATTCCTTCCTCCTTTTCTTGAGCGCAACCTACCAGCAGAACTCCTGTTAAAATGAAAACCAGCAGGAGTTTTTTCATGTTCTGAAATCTGTGGAGTTGTTTATATGTTTTTCATATAGTCAATATCAGCTGTCTATATCAATCAGCATGGAAATATAGAAATATATGTTGTTACTGAGGGTATTCATGGACGTGCAGCCGAGGAAGGTGTTCGTGAGTGGGAGTAGCTACATCGTGACCTTACCTAAAAAATGGCTTGAGGAAAACAACGTTAAGGCTGGAGACATCGTTTACATCGAAGTCGGTAAGAACTCGATAAGGATCTTTCCCTCCCTTTCGAAAGTTTCGGAAAAAGAGGGGGTGATTTCTGGAGTTAAAAAAGCTGATACCCTCATAAGGAAGGTGATTTCTTATTACCTTGCTGGATACACGAGCATAAGGGTGAAAGTGCCACCTGAGATCAGAAAGGCTGTATACGAGGCTGTGGAGATGCTGATAGGAGCAGAAGTTATAGAGGATTACGTTAACGAACTCAAGATAGTTATATTCCACAGCGAAAGGAGGTTTAAGCCGGAAGAGCTGCTCGACAAAATGTTCTCCGTTACTCAGAGCATGCACGAAGATCTATCCAAGTGCATGGAGGAATTCGATGAGAATCTCTGCGTCAGTATTCTGGATAGAGAAAAGGAGGTTGACAGATTGTACTTCCTCATTCTCAGACAGCTTAAAATGGCACTCAGCTATCAGGATGTTGCCTCGATGATAAATCTGAAGCCGAGGGAAATCTTGGGTTACAGAATTGTCGTTAAGAATGTTGAAAGAGTTGCGGACCACCTAACGACAATGGCTGAGGAAATGCTGAGGCAGAGGAGGGGGTGCGAGTTCTACCAAATCTCTGAGGAGGTGAGGAGGTCTTTCAGAATTGCTATGAATTCATTCTTCAAGAGAGACGAAAACCTCGCTGAAGAGCTGTTCGAGCTAACGAGAGATTTAAAAGCAAAGCTTAGAGTGTTTGAAGTGAGTGACGCTAAGGAGGCTTTACTCAAAAAAACGATTTCGGATGCCCTTTCAAGGATAGTCGGGTACTCGGAGGATGTGGCTGAAATAGTCCTGAACCTTTCGGTGGAGTGAGATGCTGGCGGTGCTTTCGGGGGGAACTGGAACGCCGAAGATGCTTACCGGACTTAAGGAGGTAGCGGATTTTTCGGTCGTAGTCAATACAGCCGAAGATATTTGGATATCTGGAAATAAAGTTTGTCCGGATATAGACTCCGTTATTTACGCTCTTGCTGGGGTGATAGACGAGGAAAAGTGGTGGGGGGTAAAAAATGATTCCTTTGTTACCCACAACTTTCTGAAAAAGCTTGGATTTGATGAGATGCTGATGATAGGGGATGTCGATAGAGCTACGCACATTTTCAGAAGCGAGCTGCTTAGAAGAGGGTATTCTTTGACTGAAGCAACTTTAAAGCTTGCAGATGCTTATGGAGTGAAGAGTAAAGTTCTGCCGATGTGTGAGGAGGAGGTAGAGACGAGGATAGTTTGTGACGTTGGAGACTTGCACTTTCAGGAGTTTTGGATAAAGCATAGAGGGGAGCCTGAAGTTTACGACATCTATTTTAAAGGAATCGAAAAGGCTAAAGCGACGGAGGAGGTTTTGAAAGAGCTTGAAAAAAGTAAAGCTGTGATAATCGGACCGAGCAACCCTATAACGAGCATCTTCCCAATTTTAATGGTTAGAGGGGTAAGGGAAGTTCTGGAAGAAAAAATCGTCGTCGCGGTTTCTCCGATAATAGGGAATTCTCCGGTAAGCGGTCCTGCTGCCAAGTTTATGAAAGCAAAAGGATACGAAGTTTCTCCGGCTGGAGTTTACGAAGTTTATAAGGATTTTCTTGACGCTTTAGTCGTTCAGCTTGGAGATGAGTGGGTGAAAGACAGGGTGGATTGCAAAGTCTTCTCCACAAACACGATTATGAAAAGTAAGGAAGATGCGGTAAAGCTTTCGAAGTTTTTGATCGAAGTTGTTGAGAAGCTGCAGCGTAAGTTTTGATAGCTTTAATTAATTCGGCAACTACTTTAAGCAGAAGGGAACATCTCCTTTGGGGGTGGTGTAAGTGGTAAAGGTGTGGTGGCTCGGGCATGCAGCGTTTCTTATCGAGGGGAGTAAGAAGGTGATAGTCGACCCCTTCATAACGGGAAATCCCCTTTCGCCGGTTAAGGTGGAGGACGTGAAGGTGGATTTGGTTGCTGTAACTCACGGACACGGAGATCATCTTGGTGATGCTGTCGAAATTGCGAAAAACAACGATGTGCCAGTGGTTTGCATCCACGAGCTTTCGAGGGTTTTGGCAAAGAAAGGTGTGGAAGCGGTGGGAATGAATATAGGTGGGACAGCTAAAGTGAACGGAGTAAAAGTCACGATGGTTAAGGCTGTTCACTCTGCCGACGTTGAGGAGGACGATACAATTATTTCAGCCGGAGATCCGGCTGGTTTTGTGATAGAAGTGGACGGAGTTAGGATATACCACTGCGGAGACACGGATGTGTTCTTGGATATGCAGCTGATAGGTGAACTTTACAATCCGGATGTTATGCTCGTGCCGATCGGAGACTGGTACACCATGGGAGTTGAAGCTGCCGCAAAGGCTGTTGAACTCGTAAAACCGAAGGTTGCGATTCCTATGCACTACAACACTTTCCCCGTCATTGAGAAAAATCCGGAGGAGTTCAAGAAAGCTGTTGAGGAGAAAGGACTTGACGTTAAAGTTGTGATATTGAAGCCCGGCGAATTCTACGAAATCTGACTATTTTAACATCTTTTCTATTCTCTTGAGTTTTATGAAACTGTAAACTGCTAAGGCGAAAATTAAAAGCATTACTGCCATCGAGGCTGCGAACACAGCTGTGAAGTCGTCCATCATACCACCTCCATAATTTTTTCGGCTTTATAGTTTAGGTAAGTCAAAGCGATGTAGAGGAGAGTGAAAGCGGCGAAGTTGAGCATGAGGGGAACTGCAATCTTTATGTGAATTTCCGCTGTTGTCGGATGCAGGGAAAACCACAGCCTTGTGGAAAGATAGCTTAGCGGAACGGTAACGTATGCAAAAATTGCGTAGATTGACGAAATCCTTGCTTTATCCTCTGGGTTATCTATGGAAGAGCGGAGAGCAAAGTAAGCTGCATAGACGAACCAGAGAATCAGAACTGTCGTCTCTCTTGGATCCCAGTTCCAGTAAGTCCCCCAAGCTCTGTTCGCCCATATGCTTCCGCTTATCAAAGCGGCTGTTATGTAAACGAAGCCGACCAAAGCGGAGGATGAAGCGAGAACATCGAATTTGGAATCCCTCGTTTTCAAGTAGAGAATTCCTGAAATCAGTGTAACTGTGAATGCTAAAAATGAGTTGATCGCCGCGGGTAGGTGGAAGAAAATTATTCTGTAGTTGTTTTCGAGAATTTTTTCAGGAGATGGGGGGAGAATAACGAGTCCTATGTATGATCCGATCGCGAAGAGAATTAATGACGCTAAAACGAGTAAAATGCCGACTTCACTCCTCATTGCTTTCAAATTAAGAGGTTGAAATATAAACGTTTTTCTTCACATGAGTATATCAGGAAATTGACTATCTGCTTTCACATCTCTTTCTTTAACAACCTTGAAAACGGGTGTTCCTGTAAAGCCAAAAGTCATCACTACTTCACGAATTCAACGTTTTCCAAGTTTTTAAACTCCTCGTCACCAGTTAAAAACTTGATATTCATCCTCTTGGCAACGACGTAGCCGAGACAGTCTATAAGCGATAGCTTCTTTCCCTGTTTTTTCGACTGTAATCTAAACTCCGAAGCGTTCACGAAGTCGTTGTCGTCAACTTTAACAACTTCGAAGCTATCTCTAACAGCCGAAAGCAGTTCCAAAGTCTTAAATTTCCCATAATCTCTTACGAGGGCGTAAGATAATTCAAGCAAGTTAAACTCAGTCGTAGCAAGTTCTAAATCTGCATACTGCTCGTAGTTTCTATTTCCCCTCAAAATCTCAATTATAGCACACGTATCCGCAAAGAAGTCAGCCGTGTATCTCTCAGTTCATCCTTTACCTTCTGGGCATCTACTTTCAATAACCTTGACCATACGTCCACCTCCAGCTGAAATGTCTACTACAGCTCCCTCTCAAAGAATATCTTCACTTCGTTTATAATTTCTTCCGCCACCTTGAAGTTCTGTAGTAGACATCGCAATTAACCTTCTCCCTTAATTGCATACCCTTAGCTAAAATCTTACCGCAAAGCTCCTCGACGCTTACGACTT
>WAQS01000098.1 GCA_015520115.1 Ferroglobus sp. | reverse complement strand
GACAGCGTGGATATTGTTCCGTCCCTTTCTCCTATGATACCCTTTCCACCCACATAATACACCTCAGCAGAAGATGACCAGCAGGTATAGCCAAAAATTACCAGTAAAGTTGAAAGAGAAAGGAAGAATGCGAAAGTTTTCAGTCTCATATGCATCAGTCTTCGAATCTCATCTCCTCCATTCGGTTAAAGCGAGATTTAATTTATTGAATTCCGTTACCTTCAGCAGCCTCCACGATGAATACACTAATAAATAGGAACACTGAAAACGCTGAAGTGAGATAATGAAAATTGCCGGAATAGATGAGGCTGGGAAAGGTCCTGTGATAGGACCCCTCGTTGTCTGCGGGGTTTTATGCGAAGAGAAGGAGGTTGAAGCACTCAAAAAACTCGGAGTGAAAGATTCGAAAAAGCTTTCTCCAGAGAGGAGAAGGGAAATTGCAGAAAAGCTGAAGAGACTTGTTAAATACGAAGTTATAGTGATTTCTCCTCAAGAGCTCAACTCGAAGATGGAAAGAATGACACTAAACGAGATTCTAAAAGATGTTTGCGCTAAAATAATTTCAAAGCTAAATCCGGATGTCGTATTCGTTGACAGCTTCGACGTAAAACCGGAAAGGCTTGAAGATGAGCTAAAGCAGCTAACTGGGAAAGAGGTTATTGCAATGCACGAGGGAGAAAGAGAAGTCATTGTTGCGGCTGCTTCGATAATCGCAAAGTGTCTGAGGGATGAGATGATCGAGGAACTCAAAAGAAAATACGGGGACTTCGGGAGTGGTTACGCCTCCGATGAAAAGACAAGGAGATGGCTTGAAGATCAGATTAAAAAAGGTGAAATTCCGGAGATCGTTAGGAAAAAGTGGAAAACGGTAGAGAAGATTAGGCAGAAGCTTGGGCAGAAAAGTCTTTTCGAGTTCTGATTGAGTACAACAAGCTTTTTATCTCCCCTTTTTAAAAACTCATCATGCCATACGAAGACCTCAGGGAGTTCATCGATAGGCTCGAAGAAGAGAACGAGCTCGCAAGGATAAAGCACGAAGTCAGCCCGATTCTTGAGATGACGGAAATAGCAGATAGAGTTGTGAAGATGGGCGGAAAAGCACTACTATTTGAAAATCCGAAGGGATACAGTATTCCGGTGCTTTTAAACGCTTTCGGAACAGAAAGAAGGATGAAACTCGCACTGGAAGTGGAGAGATTCGAGGAAATAGGAGAAAAGCTCGTAAGATTAGCTAATTTAAAGCCGAGCTCTATTTTAGACGGATTGAAATCCATTGGAGCGATAAAAGACCTCGTGAGCTTTTTGCCAAAAAAAGTTAGAAGTGGGGCTTGTAAGGAAATAATCGACGAGAAACCGAATCTACTCAAGTTCCCTATACTGAAGTGCTGGCCGAAAGATGCCGGAAGATTCATAACTTTTCCAGTCGTTATAACGAGGGATCCGGAAAGTGGAGAGCTTAACGCTGGAATGTACAGAATGCAGGTTTTTGACGAAAAGACGACCGGCATGCACTGGCAGATCCACAAACACGGAGCTTTGCATTACAAAAAAATGAAAGAGCTCGGAAAAGATAAAATAGAGGTGGCTGTAGCTATAGGAGTTGATCCGGCTACGCTTTACTCCGCAACTGCTCCGCTTCCAGAGGGAATGAGCGAGTTCATGTTCGCCGGATTTATAAGGGGAAAGCGATTGAAGGTGGTCGAATGCGAAACAGTGGATTTGGAAGTTCCAGCGAATGCTGAAATAGTTTTAGAAGGATACGTAAAACTCGATGAATTCAGAGTAGAAGGTCCCTTCGGAGATCACACTGGCTACTACACTCCTCCAGAGCCGTATCCGGTTTTCAGGGTGGAGTGCGTAACGCACCGAGAGGATCCCATTTACCACGCCACTATCGTCGGAAAACCGCCGATGGAAGATGCATGGCTTGGAAAAGCTACCGAAAGAATTTTTCTGCCGATTCTCAGAATGATTCATCCTGAAATCGTCGACATAAATCTGCCCGTTGAAGCGGGCTTTCACAATTTAGCTATAGTTTCGATAAAGAAGAGATATCCCGGGCATGCGAAGAAGGTGATGTTTTCCATATGGGGAACGGGAATGCTCAGCTTGACGAAGATAGTGATAGTCGTCGATGATGACG
>WAQS01000097.1 GCA_015520115.1 Ferroglobus sp. | reverse complement strand
ATGGGACATGGAATCGCACAAGTATGTGCCATGGCGGGGTACGATGTTGTTCTCGTGGACATCAGCGATGAAATCCTTAAGAATGCTCTAAAAAAGATTGAGTGGAGTTTGGGAAAGCTTGCGGAAAAAGGAAGGATCGAATCTCCGAAAAGCGTTCTTACAAAGATAAAAACGACCACGAATTTGTCCGAAGCAGCTAAAGAAGCTGATTTTGTGATTGAAGCGGTCGTTGAAAAAACAGACGTTAAGCGTGAGGTTTTCAGAGTTCTTGACGAAAATTGTAGGGAAGAGGTAATTCTCGCGACGAACACTTCGACTATTCCCATCACTGACATCGCTTCGGCTACTTCGAGATCAGAGAAGGTTATCGGTTTGCACTTCTTCAATCCACCCACTCTCATCAAGCTCGTTGAAATCGTGAAAGGAGAAAAGACGAGCGATGAAACCTTAGAAAAAACTATTGAATTCGCCAAGAGCATAGGTATGGATTTCGTGGTCGTCGAAAAAGACGTTCCGGGTTTTCTCGTGAATAGGATAAACCTCAGAGTTTTTGTTGAGGCAATACGGATGATTGAAGAGGGATACAAAGCAGAAGAAATTGATAGCGTTGCAAGATATCGACTGGGATTGCCGATGGGCATTCTTGAGGTCGTGGATTTCAGCGGAGTTGATGTCGTTCACAATGTTCTCAGCGAAGTGACGAAGAGAGGATTTAACGTAAAACCCCCAAAGCTCGTTGAAGAAATGGTGAAGGAAGGCAGGCTTGGAATGAAATCTGGAAAAGGATTTTACGAATACAAGGGAATGTACGGCAGAGCAAAAATTCCGAAGAAGTTCGCTTATAAAATAAACCCTTTGAGACTTGTGGCTCCAGCCGTTAACGAAGCTGCTTGGTTGCTCAGAAATGGTATAGCAAGCAGAGAGAGCATCGACAAAGCTATGACTCTCGGGATGGGCTATCCAAGAGGAATTCTTGAGATTGCCGACGATTACGGAATTGATAGGATAGTTGAAACGCTTGACAGGAGAAGAGAGGAAACAGGTTTGAAGGAGTACGAAGCTGATGAGTTGCTAAAAGAAATGCTTAAGGAGAACAAATTCGGGAAGAAAACGGGAGAAGGATTTTACAAGTGGATGTACGAACGCATGGATATTGGTTCGGTAATTTACGAGAAGAGACACAACTACGCTTTAATAACGATGAACAGAGCTGACAAGCTCAACGCTTTAAACGAGGAAATGTGGGTAGGCTTGAGAAGAGCTTTTTTAAAGGCTAAAGAGGACGAGGACGTCAGAGTTGTTGTAATCACTGGCAAAGGTAGAGCGTTCTGTGCTGGAGATGACATAGCCGTTATGAGCTCCTGGAAAAAGTTTGCAGACGGCAAAGACTTTTTCGAGAAAGTTGCCATGCCTTTAATCGAAACTCTCTCCTCCTACACAAAACCGATAATCTCTCTTGTGAATGGATACGCTTTCGGAGGGGGCATGGAACTCAACTTGTTCTTCGACGTTGTCATAGCAAGTGAAGAGGCAAGCTTTTCAGTCCCAGAAGGTTTGATTGGAGCGATGCCACCTATCGCATCTACCCTCGGAATAGGAATGGTGGGGAGAAAGCTGGCTGTTTACTGCCTGACTGGAGATGTTATGGATGCCGAGGAGGCTAAGAATTTGGGAATAGTTGATATCGTTGTCCCCCACGATCAGCTTGAGCTTGTGGGAATTGAATACGCTGAAAAAATTTCGAGACTCGCACCGAGATCATCGAAAGCCATAAAGGAATCCG
The DNA here is from genome assembly GCA_015520115.1 of Ferroglobus sp. Classification (GTDB taxonomy): domain Archaea; phylum Halobacteriota; class Archaeoglobi; order Archaeoglobales; family Archaeoglobaceae; genus Ferroglobus. The sequence continues at coordinate 1,325 of WAQS01000097.1, read as the reverse complement.
TAAATTCCGTGAGGCAGGTTTTTGCTGCGGCTTTGAAGGTTGGAGTAAGGGAGCTAATCGAACTCATTCCGACGGAAGATTTCAAGGAGGGAATGAACGCTTTTATCCAGAAGAGGAAAGCGAGGTGGAAAGGAGAATGAACTTCAAATTTAGTGAAGAGCAGAAGTTGCTGAGAGAAGCTGTTAGGGAATTTGCGGAAAAGGAAATAAAACCTTACGGCAGAGAGTACGATGAGAAGGGGGAGTACCCTTGGGATATTTTAAGGAAAGCTGCCAAGCTCGGATTTATTGCTGCTGACGTTCCCGAAAAGTATGGGGGAGCAGATCTCGATTACTTAAGCTGTGTGATAATTGCTGAGGAGTTTTGCAGAGCTGATAGCAGCATTGGTTCGGCTTTAGTTGCAGCATCCCTTGGCTGTCCGATGGTGAAGTATTTCGGTAGCGAGGAGCAAAAGGAAAAATATTTGCCGAAAATCGCAAGTGGGAAGGCAGTTTCAGCCATAGCGATAACGGAGCCTGATTGTGGGAGCGATGTGGCAGCGATAAAAACAAGAGCTGAAAAAACCGATAACGGCTGGATTTTGAACGGGACGAAAACTTTCATAACAAACGGAAGCATTGCCGAATGGGTTGTAATTTTAGCAAAAACGAAACCCGAGGAGGGATACAGAGGTATAAGCGCTTTCTTAGTTGAAACAAGTTGGAGGGGATACGAAGCTAAGAGAATAAAGAAGATGGGTTTGAATTGCCACGACACGGCGGAAATTTTTCTGAAAAACGTGTTTGTGCCAAGGGAAAACTTGATTGGAAAAGAAAACAACGGTTTCTACCAGCTTATGAGATTTTTCAACGAAAGCAGGGTAAGCGTTGCTGCTGTTCAGCTTGGAATAGCGATAGGTGCTTATGAAAGGGCTTTGGAGTACGCTAAGGAGAGAAAAGCTTTCGGGAAGCCTTTAATTGAGCATCAAGCGATTCAGTTTAAGCTGGCTGAGATGTTTAAAGACATAGAAGCTGCCAAGCTTTTGGTTTACAAAGCAGCTTGGTTAATCGATCAGGGTAAGCCGGATCCGGCTTTAAGTTCAGCAGCAAAGCTTTTTGCGAGCGAAATGGCAGTTAAAGTAACCTATGAAGCCGTTCAAATCTTCGGAGGCTACGGATACAGCAAGGAATATGAAGTCGAGAGATACTATCGAGATGCGAGGGTCGGAACGATCTACGAAGGAACGAGCGAAATTCAGAGGCTCGTAATAGGAAGAATGATCGCAAAAAAGAGTATTTTTTAGAATTTTTCTGACAAAAATCTCTCCAGTTCGTTCTTCAACTTTT
>WAQS01000096.1 GCA_015520115.1 Ferroglobus sp. | reverse complement strand
GCTTCGAAGTTGCCATGAAGAGGCTTGGAGGAGAGGTTGTGAACTTAACCTCCCAAGAGGCAAGCAGCATAGCTAAAGGGGAAAATTTGGCGGACACAATAAGGGTGACTAGCGGCTATGCGGATGTTATAGTTATAAGGCACAGCTTGGAGGGAGCTGCAAAATTTGCTGCCGAAAATAGCAGTGTTCCGGTTATAAACGCCGGAGATGGAGCCGGACAGCATCCCACTCAGACTCTGCTGGATCTTTTCACCCTCAGAAAGGAGGCAAGGCTTGAAGGTGTGAAAATTGCTCTTGTAGGAGATCTAAAGTATTCAAGGACCGTGCATTCTCTCGTTAAAGCTTTGAAACTTTACAATGCGAAAATTTACTACGTATGTCCAGACACGCTCATGCTTCCCGAAGAGCTTGTTGAGGAAGTTGGTGGAGAGAGGGTTGCCCTTGAGGACATTATTTCCGAAGTGGACGCAATCTACGTTACAAGAATCCAGAAGGAAAGATTTCCAGACGAGGAAGAATATAGGAAGGTTGCAGGAAGTTACGTGATAACATCCAAAATTCTGGAAAATGCCAAGGAAGACCTGATAATCATGCATCCCCTGCCAAGGGTTGATGAGATAACTTTCGATGTCGACAGAACGAGGCACGCTATCTACTACAAACAAGCTTTTTACGGAGTTCCGGTTAGAATGGCAATCCTGTGCGAGGTGGTAGAATGGAGCAGCTGACAATTAGCAAGATTAGAGAAGGGACTGTGATAGATCACATCGATGCAGGCAAAGCTCCTCTCGTTTTGAAAATACTCGGAATAGACAAGGGAAGTAAAGAGACCGTCTCATTAGCCATGAACGTTTCCAGCAAGAAGATGGGGAAGAAGGATATCGTGAAAGTCGAAGGGAAGTTTCTTGGGGAGGAGGAGTTGAATAAAATCGCACTCATAGCTCCGGGAGCAACGATAAACATAATAAAAGACTACAAAATCGTGAAAAAGTTCAAGGTAACTCCTCCAGAGAGGTTGGAGGGAATATTAAAATGCCCGAACAGAAACTGCATAAGCAACGCTGAAAGAGAGCCGATAACCCCGAAGTTCAAAATAGTTAAAAGAAGTACGCTTTTTGCGGTCTGTGAATACTGCGGAAGGAGATTTTCCAATTTCGAAGACAACTTGGAGTGATCTCAATGTGGAGCAAGCTCGTAGAAAAGTTCGAAAAATATCCGTCGCAGATAGTCGTTGCCAAAGAGTTCTTAAGATTGGGCATAGCCGTCAAAAACGGAAAGGCTTACTGCGGAAACATAGAACTTGTGCCTGCAAAAATAGCCGAAGCTCTCGGAGTGGATAGGAAAGTGGTAGTTATGGCAATACAAAACATAGAGAGCGACGAGGAGCTGAGAAAAGTCTACTCCTCTTTAAAGCCGGTTGCCAACATAGCTGAGGTAGCAAGAATTCTTGGCTTCGGCGTTCTTGAAGTTTACGCCGACAGCAGAAAGGTTGGGATAGTGGCAGCTATTTCCTCAATTCTCGCAAGAGAAAACATAAGCATAAGGTACATGCTTGCCGAAGATCCAGATTTGAGCATTGAAAGCAAGCTCGTTATAGTGACCGAAACTAAGATCCCGGGAAAGCTTGTGGATGAGTTTCTGAAGATAGACGGTGTGGAGAAAATAGTGATCAGCTAACTACCATTTCTCCCTCCAGAAGGAAGGGATAAATAGAGCTAAGACCGTGAAAACCTCAAGCCTTCCGACCCACATGTTAATAGACAGAATCAACTTCGCATAATCGTGCAAGGTTGAATAGCTTTCGCTCGCTCCCACAAGCCCCATTCCCGGTCCTACGTTGTTTATACAGGCAGCGACTGCAGAAATTGAAGTTAGGAGGTCGTAGCCAAATAGAGAGATCAAGAAGGAAGAGATTGCAAAGATCATTATGTATAGGGAGAAGAAAGACGTTATGGCTGAAAATGCTTCTCTTTCGACAACTTCTTCACCGTACTTTACAACTCTAACAGTTCTTGGCTCAGCACTCTTCATTATTTGAAGAAGGGAGTAAGCGGAGAGAAGGTAGATTCTTATTACCTTTATTCCACCTCCAGTAGACCCAGAAGACCCGCCTATGAACATTAGCATCAAAAGCAAAATTTTTGCCGCATCGCTCCACTGATCGAAATCAGCTGTTGTGTAGCCGGTGGTCGTCATTATACTTGCTGCTTGAAAGAAGGAGTACCTCAAAGCTTGGAGGTTCAGCTCCTCGAAATTTATAACTGTCAGAATAACCGAAGCTGTTAGGAGAATCAGTATATAGGCTTTAAACTCCGCATCTTTGAGAATTTTGAAGTTTCTATTGAAGATGTAGTAGAAAAGAGCGAAGTTCGTTCCGCCTATGATCATGAAAACGAAAATCGTCGCCTCTATGGCTGGATTGTTGTAGTAAGCGATACTTTCCGTATGGGTGGAGAAACCTCCTGTGGACAACGTTGTAAAAGCGTGGTTTATAGCATCGAACAAACTCACTCCAAGAAATTTCAAAATTGCAGCTTCAAGCAGGGTGAAAAATAAATAGATCAGGTAGAGGGCTATAGCCGTATCTCTAAGCCTCGGTTTCAGCCTTGTTAGCTTTATTCCGGGCACTTCAGCTTGCATCAGAGCGTAGCCACTTTTCGCCAAAGATGGAAG
>WAQS01000095.1 GCA_015520115.1 Ferroglobus sp. | reverse complement strand
GCAGAATGCCAAGAGCTGCATTCAGTCATAGATCATCTGAAAGAAAAAGGTGTGACGCTGGTGATAATCGAGCACAAGCTGAAGGAGTTATTCAACCACGCTGAAAGAGTGATAGTCCTCAACTACGGATACATTCTCTGCGAAGGTACTCCAGAAGAGATCGTTCAGGATGTAAGGGTTATAGAAGCCTACTTGGGTGTGGGAAATGTTGCTGGAAGTTAAGGATTTGAAAGCCTACTACGGAAAGGCACAAATCCTCCACGGAATAAACCTTGGAATTGATGATGGAGAATTCTTCGCTTTACTCGGACCGAACGGAGCTGGAAAGACAACGCTCATAAACTCTATCTGCGGTCTGGTGAAAACTGAAGGAAGAATCTCTTTTGAGGGAAAAGACATCTCAAAGCTGAAACCCTACGAAAGGATTAGGCTTGGAATAGGTGTTTGTCCGGAGGGAAGAAAGTTATTCCCCGACATGAGTGTTGAGGACAATTTGCTTTTAGCTTGCGAAGACGGGTGCGAGGACAGATTGGAATTCGTCTACTCCCTCTTTCCGAGAATAAAGGAGCTGAGAAAAAATAAAGTGAAGAATATGAGCGGTGGAGAACAGCAAATGGTAGCGATAGGCAGAGCTTTGATGACCAATCCGAAGCTTTTGCTTTTGGACGAGCCTTCTATGGGGTTGGCTCCGATAGTTTTACTGAAGATAAGAGACGCTTTAATGAGGATAAAGGAGGAAACGAACATCTCGATTCTTATAGTTGAGCAGAACGTTCACCTCGCTTTGGAGCTTGCCGACAGGGTGGCATTATTAATAAAAGGGGAAATAGTTAAAGAGGGGAGTGTCGAAGAGATGAAAGACATAGAAAAGCACTACTTCGAGGTGTGAACATGCCGGTTACGTTGAGAGTGAGGGACATAATGAATAAGGACGTTACGAAGGTTTATGAGGATGAAAGCGTTCACGAAGCGACGAAGAAAATGGTTGAGAAGGGTGTGAAGTGCGCAGTGGTCGTGAACAACAAAGGGGAGCCTATAGGAGTTATTACTGAAGGAACAGTAACGAGAAAAGTTCTCCTAGCCTGCAAAGATCCGAGGGAAGTGAAGGTGAAGGACATAATGTCGAAGCCAATAATAACGATAAAGGCGGATGCGACGCTGAAAGAGGCTTCCGACGCTTTCTTAAAGTACGATGTGAAGCAGCTTTACGTAGAGGAAGACGGAAAGATCGTGGGGTTGCTTACGGAGCACAGAATTCTAAAAGCGATAAATGAGGTTATAATGACACTTTTGTCGATATAATTTAAATTCCCTTTGCGAATTTTTTCTCATGAAATTTTTTACCGACTGGGAAGGGCCTTGGATACTCAACGACATAGCCTACGAGCTTTGTTTGGCAATCTTCAACAACGGAGAGTTTTTCGAGAGAATTAGCCAGTACGACGACTATCTGATGATGTCTGGCAAAGGCTCCGCTGGAAGCACACTAAAGCTTATCGCTCCCTTTCTCGTTGCTGCTGAACTTAAGAGGGAGGAGATAGTAAAAATAAGCAGAGATTTAGCGAAGTTTGTTCCTCAAGCGGAGGAGGCTATGAGGTTTCTCTGCGAAAGGTATGAAGCTGTGGTAATTTCCACGAGCTACGAGGATTACTTAAAGGTGACTTCAGAAATGCTCGGAGTAAGAGGGAAAATACACGGAACTTCTTTCGACCCCGAGAAATACGAAATTGACGAGAGGTGGAAGAGATGGCTAATTGAAAAGGTGGACGAAATAGCTTCTCTGCCAGAAATAGATCCGACCGATCCTGACGAAAGGGCTGTAGAGTATTTGAACGATCTGTTCAAAGAGATAGAAAAGAGCCCGTTTAAGAGAGTGCTTGAAGAAGTGAAGGTAGTAAATGCAGAGGAAAAGAGGAGGATTATGGAAAGTTACGGAGAGAGGAAAGTCGTAGCCATAGGAGACAGCATTTCGGATGTGGAAATGCTCAGGGCTGCGAGGGAGAAAGGTTTAGCCGTATCCTTTAACGGAAATAGATATGCCGTTAGAGAGGCAAACGTTATAGTAGTAAGCGAGACGGCTTTGAGTGAGGCGATGATCGTGGACCTATTTTTGAGAAAAGGATTTGAGGCTGTGAAAAATTACGAAAATTCCGAGCACGAGCTTCTTGACGAAGTTATGGGAAAGACGGAAATTTACTTCGAAGCGAGCGAAGATGTTATAGAGAAGTCCGAGAAGATGAGGAAAAGACTTAGAGGAAAGGTGGGTGAGCTCGGATGATAGTTGGATTCGGAGCTTTAAACCTCGATAAGATTTACCTCGTCGACAAAATACCAAGAGAGGATGAGGAAGGGTTCGTCATAGATGTGGAGTTTCATCCGGGAGGAAGTGCTGCTAACACCATAGCCGGATTGGCAAGCTTTGGGGTGAAAACCGGGTACATAGGAAAGGTCGGCAACGATGCCGAAGGAGAGATTCTCGTCGAAGATTTCAGAAGGAGGGGAGTGGACTTATCCGGAGTGATAAAAAGTGAGGGTAGGAGCGGACAGGCACTTATCTTCGTAGATAAAAGTGGAAATAGAGCAATACTCGTCGATCCCGGAGTGAATGACACGATAAAGTTTGAGGAAGTGAACAGGAAGCTCATCGACGAGGCTGAAATCGTGCACATGACCTCTTTTATATGCAAGAACGGTGTTGATTCCCTGGAAAGTCAGAAGAAGGTTGCAAAGATAGCAAAAGCAGTTAGCTTCGACCCCGGCTTGCCGTACGTTGAAAGAGGGTTTGAAGAGATGAGAGACATAATAGAGCATACAACGATTCTTCTTCCGAATAGAATGGAGCTTGAAAAGCTTGTAGGAAAAAATTTCAGAGAGGCTGCCAAGGAAATGGTTGAGGAGGGAGTGAAAGTGGTTGCTGTTAAACTCGGGGAAAAGGGCTGCTACGTGACGGATGGAAAAGAGGAGTACTTCATCGAGGCTTTTAAAGCCAACGTTGTCGACACCACTGGAGCTGGCGACGCTTTCAACGCTGGCTTTTTATACGGCTGGATAAGGGGAAAAAGCTTGGAGGCTTGCGGAAAGCTCGGAAATTACGTTGCTTCGAAGATAGTCGAAAGAGTTGGAGCTAGGAGTTACGAAGGAATCGATCCAGAGAGGTTTGTCTGAAGATCATTTTTCTCCAATCTTTGTTCCATGTTAATTTTTCGGCATAGCTCAACGCCTGAGATAAGCTTTCGAATTTCAGCGGCTTAGATTTCATAGCTTTTCTAACTCCTTCTTCAACAACCCACACTCCGAGGGGATATCTGTACTCCGGAGTGATTTCTCTAACAACAAGAATCCCCGCTTGTCTTCTCACTTCTTTAAGGTATTCGAGAACTGGTAATCTTGCAGCATAATAACCTCCAGAAAGCTCCGAGTATTTCTTTTTCTTTCCTATGCTTTCAGAATCAACACCGATCCACGTTCTTTCGGGACTCCAGAAGCTCTCTTCAATCCATATC
>WAQS01000094.1 GCA_015520115.1 Ferroglobus sp. | reverse complement strand
GTTTTGAATAAAAAGAGCGAGCTGATTGAGGCGAAAGGGGTAACGAGCGGAGCGAGCGTTGCTAATGCTAAAGCTATAGGGAAGGGTGAAGCCTTAGCTGCGATAATTCAGAACGACGTGACTTACTACGCTTGGAACGGAAAGTTCCAGTTTGAGGGTAAGCCGGTAAAAGAGCTCAGGGGAATTGGAACACTCTATCCAGAGCCGGTGCAGATAGTTGTTAGAGCTGACAGCGACATATACACCCTCGAAGATCTGAGAGGCAAAAAGGTCGTTGTCGGAGCCGCGGGAAGCGGAGTAGCTGCGACAGCTGAAAGAGTTCTGAAAGCTGCCGGAATATGGGACGATATCGAGCCGGTCTATCAAACGTTCAGCGAAGCCGCCCAAAGCCTCGTTCTCGGACAGGTAGATGCGGAATTCACGGTCATAGCTTATCCGGCTCCAGCCATAGACCAGATTGCCGTTAAAGTTCCTGTGAGATTGATCCCGATTCCCGATGAAGTTATTCAGAAGCTCCACGATGAAGGTTATCCGTTCTACGTCAAAGTTGTCGTTCCAGCCAACACCTACAACGGGCAAACTGAGGACGTGCAAACAATTGCTGTTAAAGCAACTTTAGCCGTTCACAAGGATCTGCCGGAGGAAGTGGTTTACGAGATGACGAAAATACTTTACGAGAACATAGACGAGCTCGCCAAGGCTCACCAAGTGGCTAAGCAGATCGACATGAACAAAGCTTTCGAAGGTTTGATGATCCCGCTGCATCCGGGAGCTGTAAAGTACTACGAAGAGCAGGGAATCAAAGTTCCAGAGGAGCTTAAGTGAGGTGTGAGCTTATTGGGTAAAAAACTCTTAATTTTATTTTTATTTTCTCTCCTCATCTTAATTGCAACGTATCCGGTTCGCGTTCTTGAGATTAAATTTAACAACCACTCCCTCCTTCTCCCCCTCACAACCACATTGATTATCTCCGTGGAGTACGTTCATAGCGTTTCCTTAACAAAGGTTGTCGATACGTATAATGTGAACGAAAGCGGAATTTACTTCATCGAAACGAAATGGCAGGAGTTTGAAGCCGGTCAACCTTTAAACGGAAGCTTTGAAGGAGAGTTTCTCGTGAAGAAAACGAGAAAGTTTCTCGGAAAGGAATGGAGGTACTGGTTTATCCCGCTAAATAATTTCACGCTGAAAATTGATGGGAATTCATTTCACCAGCCTAATGAAGATGGCATCCTTGAATTCAAAGTTAAAGAAATTCCGGCATTTAAACTCATCGCAAGGTGATTCTTATGGAGGAAGTCGAGAAATTCATAGCCATAGAAAAGGCAAGAAAGTTGCCTGAAAAGCTTGAGAAGATAGTTAAGCTTGCGGCCATATTAATCGGTGTTTACGAAATCCTCTTCATTTTCAACTTCACCTACTCAATTTACGGGCTTTTTGAAAAGCTCGGGTTGAAGTTGGCTTTCCTCAGACTCGACTTTCAAGACAAACAAGGAGAAGCTTTCGTTTTGGCAATGATTTTGGTCATAGCATTCCTTCTTTATCCGATAAGGAACAAGGAGAAGTACCTCAAAAAAGTTCAGCTCTACGATTACTTTTTAATAGCCTTAAGCCTTTTGAGCATGTTTTACATGTTCATAAGATTTCCGGAGTACACTCAATTTTACGATGTAAAATTCTACGACATTGTATTTGGTCTAATCGCCATAGCCGTTGTCCTTGAAGCTACAAGAAGAACAGTGGGCTGGATTCTTCCGGCTATAGTCCTCGTTTTCTTAGCTTACGGAATTCAGGATACGAGATTCAACTGGAATAGGTTCGTTCAGTATCTATATTTGGATCAGGGTATTTTCGGAATACCCTTCTACGTTATGACCATTTACGTTTTCGCTTTCGTCTTCTTCGGAGCTTTTCTTTTGAGAATTGGTGTGAGCGATTACGTAACAAAATTCATGATCTCTTTATTCGGTCCGAGGCAAGGAGGACCTGCTAAAGCGGCAGTCGTTTCAAGCGGCTTGATGGGAACTGTCAGCGGAAGCTCCGTCGCAAACGTTCTGACAACCGGCACTTTTACAATACCTCTGATGAAAAAAGCCGGTTATCCTCCTGAAACGGCTGGAGCGGTCGAACCAGTTGCTTCAACAGGAGGACAGCTAATGCCGCCGATAATGGGTGCTGCTGCTTTCATAATGGCTCAGTTTCTTGGAATTCCCTACAACAAGCTGATAATTGCCGCAGTTTTACCGGCTCTGATTTACTACGCTGGTGTTTACATCTTCATCGACCTTGAGACGAAAAGACTCGGTTTGAAGGGGTTACCGAAAGAGTACTTCACACCGCTCAATTACTTTTTAAGAAAAATATACATCCTCCTTCCGATAGGAGTTATTACGCTCGCTCTCGTGTGGGGCATAGCTCCTCACATAGCTGCCATCTCTTCCCTCGGAATTGCGATTTGGGTGGCTTGGATTTCCAAAGATGAAATCCCCGGAGACGAGAGAATTTACGTCGCTTTTATCATCCTTACAACGATTTTGATGTTCTCTGGAAGAGAGTTATCGTTTATCTCCGCCCCCTCTCTAATTTTCCTTGCCTTTCTTCTTTTATTCCTCGCTTTTCTAAAGAAAGTCGAGTTTAACGAGAAATTTTACATAAGCCTTCTCTTCATTCTCTTCGCAGCATTCTGCAAGTTCCTCGGAATAAGAAAGGAAGAAATCCTCCTTATGAGCGGAGTTTTCGGGATAATCTTCTCCCTCGTTGTGGGGAGACTTTCGAAAAGCGAAGAAGGAAAGAAGATGTTCTCCGCTACCTACGATTCGATGATCGATGCTGGAAAAACAAGCACGAGTGTGATGCTTGCAGCCGCTTCAGCGGGATTAATTCAGGGAGTTTTGACGATGACGGGATTAGTTACGAGCCTCGGCTACAAGCTTATCGATCTAACCGGCGGCTATCTGGCTTTGCTTCTCGTTATGGCTATGGTTTTCAGCCTCATCCTCGGAATGGGCGTTCCCACAACAGCCAACTACGTCATAACGTCCCTTGTAGCAGCTCCGGCTGTTTTCAACGCCGTGGCTGGGAACAGCATTTACGAAGCTTTCGTTCCCGGAACGACAACAGCCACGGCTTTGCTTGCAGCCCACTTCTTCGTCTTCTACTT
>WAQS01000093.1 GCA_015520115.1 Ferroglobus sp. | reverse complement strand
GTCTGGATGTAAGTCGCTATTCCAAGAATCCTGATGTCGTTCGGAACTCTCTCAAACAACTCAAGTCCTTCTATCAATTCCTTCAGCTTCATCAAAATTAGTTGAAAAATATTCTGAGAAAGTAAAGTTTAGTTTAAGAGTCTAAATTACTAATAACGAAGAGATGTGGTGGTTGTTTTTAATTCGGAGACAATAAAGGAGCTCTCTCGTCACATTAATCCCGTTAAAGACGAAATCAGGAAAATATACAGGATAAATCCGAGTTTTAAGTTATTGAGATTGTTGAATAAAGTTTGTCACAAAGTCAACGACGTAGAATTTTCGTTTGAGTTCGAAGGAGAACCTGTAAATAGAAAGGATCTGCACTTGTTGAACTCAGCCAAGGCCGGAGCTTTGGAGTTTGGTGAAATTGAAGCTTACGTTGTAACCGTGGCTGAAGATGTGTATCGAGGAAAAATTGCTAAAAACAGTAAAAACATAAAAATCTACATATTAAACATGCTCAGCCAGGAGTTCTGGCATAAGTTCCGTTGAATTTCATCGTTGAGTTCTAAAGAGAGTACTTCCTACTAAAAAAGTGTATTGAAATGAAAATCTGATGGACCGGTGGGGATTTGAACCCCAGGCCTCCGCCATGCCAAGGCGGCGCTCTTCCAGGCTGAGCTACCGGCCCAAGTGATTGTAATTTATCTAACTCCATGAGCTTATAAGGTTTATGGACAAGAGAAAAACATATTTTTCAGAGTAACAATCCTTTCACTGTTGCCCTATGAGAGGCGAAGTTGGGAAAATTGTCGGAGAAGCGACTCCTTATGAGTTCAGCTTTCAAATTTACAACCCTCTCGAAGTGAAGAAGGGAGATTTCGTAAAAGTTTGGAACGACGCTGACGGATGGTTTGCCGCCTACGTTTCCGAGATAAAAGCCGTGTCGAAAAGCGATGAGAGGGATGGGAGCGAAACCTACCTTGCTAAAGCGGTAGTTCTCGGAAAGAGGAGTGGAAAAAGCATAGTTCTCCCGAAAACTCCTTTCGTCCCCGGAGACAGAGTTTTTAAAGCCGAGGAGGATTTCGTTGCCGAGTGCTTAGGATTTTACGAAGACGGTGTTTACTTGGGTTACCTTGGAGATACAAAAATAAAGGTAACTCTAAACCCCAACACCATTGTTCAAAAGCATGTTTGCATTTTAGCGAAAACGGGAAGCGGAAAGAGTTATACGGCTGCAGTAATAATCGAGGAACTTCTTGAAAAAGACGTGGCTCTTTTAATAATAGACCCTCACGGAGAATACGAGAGCTTAAAGTATCCAAACGATGATGAAAGTCTTGAGGAGTTCGGTTTGAAACCAAAGGGCTACGCTGACAAGGTTAAGATGTTCGTTCCCCCCAAGTCTCCATTAGCCGACAAAGCCGACGGCATTCTAAGGCTTGACGGAATAAATCTATCCGCAGAAGAGATAATCGAAATAGGAGAGATTAGGAAATCCTCAGCTCAGGCGGCGATTTACCAGCTAATAAGAGAGATGAGGGGAAGAACGTACACGATTCAGGACCTAATATATGAAGCCGAACAACTAAGCGGGAATCTCAAAGCGGAGATAATTGGAGCTTTAACGAAGATCGAAGAAACGGATCTCTTCAGCGAAAATCCCACGCCTATAGAGGTCTTAATGCAGAAAGGAAAGGCAGTGATTTTGAATTTAGCTGGAATAGATCCGATTCATCAGGACATAATCGTGGCTAAGGTTTGCAGGGAGATATTCGAAATGAGGAAGAGGGGCGAGATCGATCCAGGAATGATCGTCGTTGATGAAGCTCATAACTTCGTTCCAGAGAAGGGAATCGACAAATCTGTCTCTTCAAGTGTTCTCAGAACGATAGCGAGCGAAGGAAGGAAGTTCGCTTTGGGACTCATGATAATCAGCCAGAGACCTGCGAGAATAGATAAAAACGTCCTCAGCCAGTGCAACACCCAAATAATCCTCAGAGTTACGAATCCCAACGACATAAACTCGATAAAGAGGGGGGTTGAAGGAATAACTTCGGAGATGGTGGAAGAGATAAAAAGACTGCCAGTCGGACAAGCTCTTGTGATCACCCCCGATTTAGAAAGACCAGTCATAGTTAGAGTTAGAACAAGAAAGAGCAAGCACAAAGAAGCTGAAGAGATAATCAAAGTTGAGAAGAAAAAAGCGAGAAAAGAAGAAAAGAAAAGAGACACCCCGAAGAAAGAAGTAAAGGAAAAGAAGGGAGGATTTTTCAAAAAGCTTTTCGGTGGTGATTGAATGCCCGATTACATCGTAGTTTTACAGGGAGCTTGGATAGTTAGGAATGCAAAGAGCGTTAAGGATGCGATGAACATAGCCGTCGCAGAAGCTGGGAAAAGACTTAACCCAGATCTCGATTTCGTTGAAGTGGATGTCGGAACGACTGAGTGTCCCAAATGTAAACAGCCTTTGAAAAGCGTTTTTTTAGTAGCCAACACAGCCCTCGTTGGATTGATCTTTGAAATGAAAGTCTATAACGCCCAAAGCAAGGAACATGCCGCAAGAATAGCCAAATACGAAATCGGAAAGAGGTTGCAAAGAATTCCCTTAGAGGTTATTGAAGTTGTTGAGCTCGAGTGAAGAAAATTTTTTGTATTCTTTGAGGTATCGTAGAACTGCATGGAAAGGGCTGAGGAAATTTTGAAGATTCTTGAAGATAACGCAAAGGTTTCTCCTAAAGAAATAGCTGAAATTCTTGATTTAAAGGAAGAGGAAGTTGAGGAGATGATCAAAAAGCTTGAGGGAGAGAAGATAATTCTGAAGTACAAAACCCTCGTCAACTGGGAAAAGCTCGGGGTTGAGGAGGTATACGCTATCATCGATGTTAGGGTTAATTTAACAAGAGAGAAGGGTTACGACGATATAGCTAAGAGGATAGCTAAGTTTCCGGAAGTACATGCTGTGAGGCTTGTAAGTGGTGAGTACGACTTCCAAGTGGTTGTGAAGGGAAAGTCGCTGAAAGACATAGCATTCTTCGTCGCTGAAAAAATCTCCACGATTCCAGAGGTTAGAGATACCGTTACGCATTTCGTTCTAAGGACTTACAAGGAAGAAGGCGTTCTTCTCTTCGAGGATGAGGAGGATAGGAGGTTGGCAATTGTCCCGTAAAGTTAACGAAAAAGTTGCAAATTTAAAGCCGTCTGGGATTAGAAGATTTTTCGACTTAATTATTGGAAGAGAGGACGTAATAAGTCTCGGAGTTGGAGAACCAGACTTCCCAGTCCCGTGGAAGATAAGAGAAGAAATGATCTACAGTCTCGAAAAAGGGATAACGTCGTATACATCAAATCAGGGTCTGCCAGAACTCAGGAATTCTATAGCCGAATACTACGAAAAGTTTGGCTTTAAACCGGATCCGGACAACATAATCGTAACGACTGGCGTGAGCGAAGGGATAGACATAGCGTTGAGAGCTATAATAAATCCGGGAGACAAAGTTATCATTCCCGAGCCTTGCTACGTTTCCTACGAGCCTCTTTCGATATTGGCTGGAGCGGAAGTTGTAAAGATTCCTACCGTTCCAGACTTCAAGCCGAAATACGAAGATCTCGTGAAAGTTGGGAAAGCTAAAGCTATAATAATCAATTACCCGAACAACCCAACAGGAGTTAGCTACAGCCGAAAAGACTTAGAAGAAATTGCTGATGCGGCTGTGGAGTTGAATGCGATAATCATTTCCGATGAAATTTATGCAGAGCTAAGTTACACTTTCAAGCACACTTCTATCGCCTCTTTAAACGGTATGGAGGACAAAGTCGTCGTTTTAAACGGATTCTCGAAGAGTTTCGCGATGACCGGATTGAGGGTTGGCTATGCAATAGCCCCGAACGAAATCTTTGAAGCCATGCTGAAAATTCATCAATACTGTATGCTTTGCGCTCCCGTAACTGCTCAAATCGGAGCTATAGAGGCTTTAAGGAATGGAGAGGCAGATCTTGAAAGGATGAGAGCTGAATACTTAAGGAGGAGAAACTACTTTGTCCGAAGGCTTAGAGAAGTTTTCGACGTGAGAATGCCGGACGGTGCTTTTTACGTCTTTCCGAAGATAAATGCAAACAGCGAGGAGTTCGCTGAAAAGCTCCTTTTTGAGAAAAGTGTAGCTGTCGTTCCGGGCAGCGCTTTTGGTGAATGCGGAGAGGGATACATAAGATGCGCTTACGCAATTTCGATGGATAAGCTGAAAGAAGCAGCTGACAGAATCGTGGATTTCGCAAAAAGAATGATCTAAATTTTTCTGAACATCCTTATCCACTTTCCAAATCTTCCCTTCTCTTTAAACCCGTGCTTCTCGTAGAATTTTTTTGCCCTATCGTTTCTTTCCCCCACCCAAAGCTCCGCAAAATCCTTATTTTTCTCTCTCAGGTACCCTATTCCCTTTTCAAGAAGTTTCGAGCCTATCCCTTTTCCCCAGAATTCTCTCTTCACCGCGAGCTCGTGAATTTCTCCTACCTTCTTCATCTCGAATGGACTGAACCAGTTTGAATCGCAAGCTATAACTCCCACCGGCTCGGAAAGTTCTGCAAAGAAGATTCCTTCTGGATCCCGATTCATCAACCATCTGTAGTAATTTTTTATCTCCCTCCTCGTTGTATATGCATACTCCTCCAGATCTTCGTAAGCGTCCTGATATATCTCGACGAAGTGTTTTATGTCTTCTTTTTTACCCCTCCGTATTATCACGCTACAAACTTTTTTATCATTGCGAAAATACTTTACTCCATGAAGCTGATAAACCTGCTCAGAGATCTCGTCGAAATACATTCCGAGTCAGGGAAAGAAGATGAGATTGTCGATTACGTTACCGAATTCCTGGAAGACCTCGGTTACTCTCCCAAGGTTGAAGAAAAGAGAGTAAAAAACGTGGTTTTGGAGGGGAAGGGAGATTTGTGGCTGATTACACACCTCGATACAACAAGAAAACTTACCGATTTTTCCTTCGATGGAGTTTACTGCTACGGAACAGGAGTTTGCGACGCAAAAGCGAGTGTTGCGGCAATATTGAGTGCAATAGAGGAGAGCGAAGAATTCGTTTTAAACGTCGCTTTCCTTTCAGATGAAGAGGAAGGAGGAAGAGGATCGGAACACTTCGCAAGGAGGAGGAAGGGTAGAGCTATAATAATGGAACCGACGGAATTGAAAGTTGCTGAAGCACAATACGGAAGTGCAGAAATTTCGGTGAAGGTTAAAGGAAAACCCTCCCACGGAGCTTTTCCGGATTTTGGTGTGAGTGCAATAGAAAAAGCCTACGAGCTGTATGAAAAAGTGAAAAACATATGGAGAGGTTTTTCAATTCAGGAGATTAGAGGAGGAGACGACAGCTATTCGATCCCAGAGGAGTGCTTTATCAGGTTCGCATTCGTTTTCCCTCCAGAAATAAGGAGCAAAGACGTTCTGGAGAAGGTTTTGAAAATTGCAGAAAATTACGGTGAGGTGGAAGTTGTGGAGTACTGGGACGGGTTTTACTGCGACGAAATTGTCGAGCTTGCGAGAATAGTTGAAGAAAAGACGGTTATGAAAAGCTGGACAGACGCTGCAAATCTAAAAGCTGAGGGGTGGAAAGTAACGGTTTGGGGTCCGGGAGAGCTTGAGTACTGTCACACAAAGTATGAGAGGGTGAAACTCGCAGAGGTCGAAAAAGCGAAGGAGATAATCAGAAGAATAAACGAATTTATTCAATCCTCTTTTTGAAGAACTTTTCCGAAAGTCCCAGAACTGATGCAAGTCCGATTAAATTCTCTTTCGAGATCGTTCCGTCGGCAATTTCCTTCAAAACTTTCTTAGCGTTGAAAGCTATCCCCAGCCCAGCGTTCTTTACCATAATCCTATCATTAGCCCCATCCCCAACAGCTACTATATTCTCCTCGCTTATGCCTTCCTTCTCAGCTATTTCCTTTATTATTCTCGCCTTCTCCTCGGCATCTATAATTCTCCCCTTTATCTCTCCGGTAAGCTTTCCGTCTTTAATCTCAAGCTCGTTTCCGAAGGCGTAATCTAATCCCAACTCTTCTTTGAGCTTTTCGGTGAAGTAGGTAAATCCACCACTCACGAGAGCAACCTTGTATCCGCTTTCCTTTAAAGCCTGAATAAGCTCTTTTGCTCCTTCCGTGAGTTTTATCTCGCTGTAAATTTTTTCGAGAACTTCAACTGGTAGACCTTTTAGAAGTCTAACCCTCTCCCTCAGCGCTGTCTCAAAATCTATTTCACCGCTCATAGCTTTTTCAGTGAGCTTTCTAACTTCTTCTTCAACTCCAGCAGCCTTTGCGAGTTCGTCTATTATCTCGTTCTCTATCAAGGTGGAGTCCATGTCGAAGACGATCAATCTCTTCTGTTTCTTGGCTATCTCGTAGGGTTGAATAACTATATCCAATCCGGTCTTTTCAACTTCCTCTTTTAGCTGCCTTTTAACCTCCTCCGGGTTTGCTTCCCTCACATCGACGAGAAATGTTATTGAAATGAGCTGATCTCTTGCGGTTAGCGATGTTTTTTCGATGTTTATTCCGTGCTGGAAGAGTATTTTTGTGACATCCCTAACAATTCCGACCCTATCCTTACCTATAATCGTTATCTGGTAAAGCTTTTTTTCTCTCTGCTTTTTTCTTTCAAAAGGAGCTACGTGAACCGTGACTCCTATTTTTTCTCCCCTATCTTTCAATTTCTTTTCAAGCTCCTCTAAGCTTATTTTGCATTTTTCAACATCCCCAACGATAAACATCAGAAACATTCCCTGAAGGACAGTCTGCTCTATATCCACGATGTTGACGTTGTTCTCAGCTAAAACTTCCGAAATGCTGTAGACTATCCCCGGCTTATCCTCCCCGTAGACGGAGACAGCTATTAGTTTCACAAAGAATTTTGGACAAATCGGTATTTTAATTTACCCAAATGCGAGCTTTAATCATGCGAGAGAAAAGAATAGACAACCTTCGGAAAGTGCTTGAAAGAAGGAATTTGGACGTGGCACTCGTTTTATATCATCTGAATGTTTATTACTTCAACGGCACAGCTCAACTCGGAGCGCTGATAGTTCCAAAAGAGGAAGATCCGGTTTTTTACGTGATAAGAGATTACGAGAGAGCAAAAGAAGAGAGCGAATTCAAATGCATCAAAGCGAGAGGTTTCGGAGAAATTCTCTCGAAAGTTAAGGATCTGAAAGTAGGTGTGGATCTGGGCTTTGTGAACGGTAAAATTTCGTCGCGTCTCAGCGGAATACGTTTTGAAGACATAACCGACGAAATTCTGAGATTGAGGATGATTAAAGATCGAGAAGAGATCAAACTCATAAGTAAGGCAGTAGATATGTGCTGCGAAGTCTTAGAAAAAGTTCCAGAAATTCTAAAAGACGGAATGAGAGAATTCGAGCTCTCCGCAAAGCTCGAATACGAACTGAAAATGCTCGGTCACGACGGATATCTTGAAGGTAGAGGCTCTGAGTATTTACCAAACGTTGTTGTAGCTTCTTCTGGTTCGGCTAAACCGAGTAAACTTTCAGCTGTAACCGCTGGAGCGGGAATGAGTGCCGCTTGCCCCATTGGAAGCGGTAAGAAAAGAATGAGGAAAGGTGATGTGGTTTGGATCGACATTGGCGGTAGAATTGAAGGCTACAGCTCCGACATAACGAGGTGCTTTACGATAGGAAAGGCAGACGAAAGAGTTTACGAAACTTACGAGAGGTTGAAAGAGCTCTACGAAAACTGCCTTAAAATGATGAAAGAAAAAGTGAAGGTTAGCGAGATTTTCAGAAAAGCGTTTGAGCTTGCGAGGGAACTCGAAATTTTCGATGGATTTATGGGTAGAGTCGAGAAGATGAAGTTCGTAGGACACGGGATTGGGTTAAACATTGACGAGTATCCAGTTTTGGGGGACTTCGAGGAGGAGCTGAGAAGGAACGTCGTTGTCGCTTTCGAGCCTAAGGTAATTCTTGAAGACTTCACGGGGTTGGGGATAGAATCAGATGTGCTTATCAGAGAAAAGCCCGAAGTTCTTGACAGCATATCCACAGAACTCGTGGAATGTTGATCTGGTGAGCTACGAGCACGAATTGGTTGCAGAAAAGATTTCATTTTTACAGTATTTTTGGTAATCCTCCTCGTCGAAGAGGTTTGAATGTAAGTTGTTATGCCAAGAATCCTGATGTCGTTTGGAACTCTTTCTCTTTCAAAGAGGTTAAGCTCTTCTATTATTTCCTTGAGCTTCATCAAAATTGGTTGAATAATATTCTGGAAAGGTAAAGTTTACGGGTCTACTTGTTTAGAAAGCTTGAAGTATCTCTATTATACTCCTCCCTTCAACCAATCTTCTGATAATGGCATCAACTGGAATTCTCGTTCCCTTGATAACGGGCTTCCCAGCCATAACTTTCGGGTTTACGACTACTCTTTCCTCACTTTAAAATCTAATCGTCGTAGCTATTATACTTTTCTCACTCGCCTTAAAAATTTACTTTTATAAATCTGATTAGATACTATCATGGTATCACCAAAATTTATCTAACTAGTTGAATATAAACAGTACTATGACACGATCAACTATCTTTTCAGATGTTTTGAGTCTATGCTGTTCAGGAGATAAAGTACAAGGGGAATTAGGGGAATTTAAGTTAGGATTATGGGTAGAATGTACATCCAAACCATGAAGGAGAAAGATTAGCCCAACAGAACAATTGATCGAGGTAATAAGTATAAGTTTGAGCAGATTTGGTATGACGTCACCGAATATTACTATTACATTAGCCCTCTTATACTTCGGAGTACTGCTATGTGTAGAACATTGATAATTGCGAAGGGTATTGCCATCGGGAAAGTCTTCAAAGTCCAGTGAAGAAAACAGAAACAGGATAAATGCCAAAGCTATCCTGG
>WAQS01000092.1 GCA_015520115.1 Ferroglobus sp. | reverse complement strand
TCTACTATCTCCCCAAGAGTTTTGTTCTCATCTTCAAGCGTTTCAAGTTCTCCCAAGGCTTTAACCCCTTCTCCACAGTTTATAGCCGTACCTTTCTTTGCGACGATTTTTTCTAAGTCCTCTCTTACAGCTTCGAGTATGTCTTTGTCAAAGTGTTTGTTCGCTTCCCAGTGCTCCAAAAGCGCCTCGTAAGCGTTGTTCTTCGGTCTTATTTCGTGTCCCCCGAAGTCAATTTTCAAAGGAGCGTATTTGTCTATTCCTTCAAACTGAGGCAGTTCCGAAACTAATCCAGTTTTGTCGATTATCTCTTTTTCTATGGCTTTCTGACCGGCCATGGCAGTTGTAGAAACTATTCCGTAAGCACCGATCAACCAAATTTTCATAAGCATCACCCCGCTAAGCCAAGTCAATCCGTCAGAATTTTAGGCAAAATAATTTTGAAGCGGCAGTGTTAAAAATTTTTCTGTGTCCGAATGGTTAAAAAAACACGTTAAATCCATCGAAAATAAAGAAGAAGTTCTTATCGACGTTAAATTTTTCGACGAACTTCTTAAAAGGCTTGGAAAGATTATGGCGGAATTCTACAAAGGTAATTACGAAAGTGGAATTGACGAGTTGTCAAAACTCGGGGAGGAAATCTACAGTTACTACAAAACGTTGATTGACGATAAAGAGAACGTTAATGGTTAAATTTAAATACCCGAGTATTAAATTAAATTTATGGATGAAATAGCACGAAAATTTGCAGAGCACATAGCTGGAGATATCGTCCTCTCAGAAAATCCCGGAAACTGCATAAAAAAGTGGAGAAACATTTTTGAGATATCCCAGAGGGAGCTTGCGGAAAAGCTCGGAATAACAGCTTCTGTCATAAGCGACTACGAAAGCGACAGGAGGAAATCTCCGGGAGTTACTTTTGTGAAAAAGATCGTCAACGCTCTGATAGAGATCGACAAAGAGAGAGGCTGGAGGACTCTGAGCAAGTACAGAGACCTCCTCGGAATGAAAATCGATGCAATAATAGACATAAATGAGTACTCAAGGAGTGTTTCCTCTGCGGAAATTGCGGAGGTTTTAAACGGAGAGCTGATAATAAATTTCAACAGGAAAGCAAACGGATACACGGTTATAGATAGCATAAAAGCCATCTTAACTATGACGTCCTACGACTTCTACCGCCTTTTCGGATTAACGAGCGAAAGAGCTCTCGTTTTCACTCAGGTCACGACCGGAAGGTCGCCGATGGTTGCGATAAAGGTTGGGAATCTGAAACCCTCCGTCGTGGTTTTGCAAGGGTTGAACAGCCACAAGCTCGATGAGATAGCGAGAAAAATAGCGGAAATTGAAAAAATAGACGTTATCCTCACGGAGATGCCAGTATCACTAATTGTTGATAAGCTCAAGAGGCTCGGGGGTGAGTGAATTGGTCGGAATAGTGTCCTACGGGACTTACATTCCCGCTTATAGAATAAAAGCGGAAGAGATAGCAAGAATTTGGGGAGAAAATGCTGAAAGTATAAAAAGCGGTTTGGGGGTTTATGAAAAAGCCGTTGCGGATATCGACGAAGACACAGCCACTATTTCGGTTGAAGCATCAAGGGAGGCTTTAAAAAGATGCGGAATACCCTCCGAAGAGATCAAAGCAGTTTTTGTCGGATCCGAAAGTCATCCTTATGCGGTAAAACCGACAGCTACGATAGTTGCGGAGGCTATAGGAGCTAACAGATTCTGCTATGCCGCAGATTTAGAGTTCGCTTGTAAAGCCGGAACTGCCGGAATGCAGATTTGCGTGGCGATGGTTAAAGCCGGGATGATAAAGTACGGACTCGCGGTAGGAGCAGACACAAGTCAAAGTTCTCCCGGAGATGCACTCGAATATTCAGCAGCTTCTGGAGGTGCCGCTTTCATAATAGGAGAAAACGAGACAATAGCGGAAGTTAAGGACACCCTAAGCTTCACGACCGACACTCCAGATTTTTGGAGAAGAGAAGGAATGCCCTATCCAAGTCACGGAGGTAGGTTTACCGGAGAGCCAGCCTACTTCAGGCACGTTTACACGGCTGCGAAAGAGATTATGAAAAGAAACAACCTCTCACCTGAAGATTTTAGCTATGCAGTATTCCACATGCCGAACGGGAAGTTCCCAACGAGAGTTGCGAGAATGCTCGGATTCAGCTCGGAACAGATAGAGCAAGGACTTGTCGTCAGAAGAATCGGAAATACGTATTCCGGATCTTCCCTCCTCGGATTCTCGGCTGTGCTTGACGTTGCGAAGCCGGGAGAGAGAATACTTCTGACCTCTTTCGGAAGCGGCGCCGGTAGTGATGCTTTCATCTTTGAAGTCACCGAAAACATCGAAAGCTATCCGAGAGAGCCGAAAGTTTGGGAGAAGATTGAGAGAGCGAGATACATAGACTACGGACTTTACGCAAAGCTGAGAAAGAAGATTAGGATGGTGTGAAAATGAGGAGAGTTGCCGTTGTTGGAATCGGACAGAGCAGGTTTGGTGAGCTGTGGGAGAAAAGTTTCAGGGACATAGTGATCGAAGCGGGAGTCGAAGCTTTGGAGGATGCAAACATTTCCGGAGAGGAAATAGAGGCAATTTACGTTGGAAACATGAGCGGAGGGAGGTATTTAGCTCAGGAGCACATAGGAGCGCTTATAGCAGATTACTCCGGACTGGCTGAGCTTGGGATTCCTTCTGTAAGAGTGGAAGCTGCCGACGCAAGCGGTGGGGTTGCGTTCAGAGAGGCTTATCTCGCCGTAGCTTCCGGGCTTTACGACGTCGCTATTGCTGCCGGAGCGGAGAAAGTTACGGACGTTGGTGCGGAGCTTGCGATAGACATCATGTCTTCTTCAGCGGACAGAGAGTGGGAGTACTTCGTTGGAGCCACCCTTCCGGCTCTGTATGCGCTCATAGCGAGAGTTCACATGAAAGAGTTCGGAACGAAAGAAGAGGACATGGCTCTCGTGAGCGTAAAAAACCATAAAAATGCTGTGAAAAATCCTAAAGCCCAGTTTAGAAGAGAAATTAGTGTCGACGACGTTTTGAGATCCCCCTACATAGCGGAGCCGATAAAAGTTCTCGACTCTGCTCCGATAAGCGATGGGGCTGCGGTGGTTATATTGGCGAGTGATGAAATCGCTAAAAAGCTCACTGACACGCCAGTTTACGTTTCAGCTGTTACTCAGGCAAGCGATTACTTATCTCTCCAAAGCAGGAAAGATTTGGCGAGTTTTAAAGCCGTTAAAATGGCGGCGAAAAAAGCCTACAAGCTTGCAAAAATTGAAGCGAAAGATGTTGACGTCGCTGAGATGCACGACAGCTTCACGATAGCGGAAATAATAGCTTATGAAGACTTAGGATTCTGCGAAAAAGGAGAGGGGGCTAAGATGATAAGAGAAGGCGAGACAGAAGTTGGAGGAAGAATACCGGTGAACGTTTCCGGAGGACTGAAAGCTTGCGGTCATGCAACTGGAGCAACTGGAGTTAGGCAGATAGTCGATCTCGTTAGAATTTTGAGGGACGGTATTGTTGACGCTGAAACGGGCTTGGCTCTGAACTTAGGAGGAACTGGCGCAACGGCAGTAGTTTCAATTTTGAGGAGGTGAAATCTTGCTTCCGAGATTTTGGAGAAAGATAAAGTACAGATATCGGCTCGTGGGAAGCTACTGCGAGAACTGCGGAGAGTACTACCACCCCCCAAGAAACCTCTGTCCGAAGTGCAGAAGAAAGGGTTCGATAAAAGAGGTGCCGCTCGGAAGCGAAGGAACGATTTTAAGCTACACGGTCGTTCACGACGCTCCAGATGACTTCAAGCTTCAAAAACCCTACGTTGTCGGCTTGGTCAAACTCGACTGCGGAGCAGTGGTAACTGCCCAAATTTGCTGCAAGCCAGAGGAAGTTGAAATAGGAAAAAGGGTTAGAGCCGTTTTCAGGAAGTACTCGGAAGAGGGGGAGGACGGAATAATCTACTACGGAACTAAATTTGAGCTAATCTAAATTATTTTTTTAGTAGCTGTGCACAACTCTGTAGTGATCAGGTCTCGGACAGTAGAGCTCTCCCCTCTCCCTCATCTTGTACAAAAGTTCCCTTGCCTTTGCTTTATCTATTCCCCTCTTCTCAGCTTCTTCAAGAATTTCCTTCTCAGGCACTCCTTTCTCGAACTCTTTCTCTAAGTCTTCGACTATCTTCTTTATCGTGAGAATTCTGTCTCTCTGGCTTTTCGATGTGCCGCTGAAGGCGTAATCAATATCTATTTCTCCGGTTTCCGGATCTATGGCTATCTGTTCCAGACTCCTCTTTGTTATCCTAATGACCCTCTCCACGTCCTCAGCCGTTATCTTGTCGCTCAACCTTATTCTTGCAGACGCTTCAGCAAGCCTTATCAAAGCTTCAAGTTGCCTCGCTGTTATAGGAACGGGGGAGTTCTCCTTTATTCTGCCCCTCATGCTGAGATAGAACTCTATTATCTTCTGCTTAGCCTCCTCCGTTAGAACCGGAAACACCGTCCTCTTCGCATAGGCTATGTACTTCCTCAAAAGCTCCGGCTCTATTAATGGCTTAACTTTTTCAGATTCGACTTCCAACGCTTCTTTGCTCAAGCCCGAAGCAACAACGTTCTTGAATTTCGCAAGCTTTTCCCCAAGCTCGTGGGTTTCGAGGATATGTTTGGCTAAAGCCGCATCCCTCTCTTCGTCCGGATCGTCGGTCATCACGAAAATCAAATCAAATCTCGAAAGTAGGGTCGGTGACAGATCGATCTGTTCGGCTATTGGAGTGTACTTATCGAACCTCCCGTACTTTGGATTTGCTGCTCCAAGCAAAGCGCATCTTGCTTTCAGCGTCGCGTTTATTCCGGCTTTAGCAACGCTTATCGTTTGCTGCTCCATAGCTTCATGCAAAGCCGATCTATCCTCGTTCCTCATCTTGTCGATTTCGTCTACAAGAGCTATACCCTTATCAGCTAAAACTAAAGCTCCGGCTTCAAGCGTCCATCTTCCGTCAACTTCGTCTCTCACTGCCGTAGCTGTTAATCCCGCAGTTGTGGTACCTTTTCCCGTCGTATAAACGCTTCTGGGAGCTATTCTGTGAACGTATCTGAGCAGCTGCGATTTAGCAACACCCGGGTCTCCGACAAGAAGAATGTGAATGTCTCCTCTTATCTCTGTCCCGTCCGGAAGTCTCTTTGGCACGCCACCAAAAAGCTGCAAGGCTATCGCAAGCTTTATGTCCTCGTATCCGTAAATCGACGGGGCTATGCTTCTAACGATTTTATCGTATATGTTCGGGTCCTCGCTCAGCTCAAGTATCTTCTTCTTATCCTCCTCGGTAATTTCAAATTCCTCATATTCCTGCTGGAGAACTTCAACCGAATTCCCGTAAATCTGGAGATCCATGTGAACGAGTTTCTTTCCAGACCCTCTCGGAACGGCTTTGACTATTCCGTTTATTATAACCCTATCCCCGGGATTTACCTCTCCAGCAATATCCTCCTCAAGCAGAACGTCAATTATTTGGGGTTGCTCCCCTCCCCTAAGATTTTCAGGATATTCCTGAATTTTTACCCTCTGACTGTCAACGGAAACGCTTTTCTCAGGAATAAGTAAAAATCTACCCTTTGAATGACAAGCCCTACATTCAGAGGGAGGTTTTATTACGTTCTCCTCCTGATCGACCAACAATTCCTTACCGCAGTTCGTGCAGATGAACAGAGCTTTAACTATCCTCGGTCTGACTTCGGTAACTTTTCGAACTATCCCCTCTATCGAAACAAACTTGGATATGTGCTCGGCTCTCAAATCTCTTATGAGGATTCTTCGCGATGCGGGAAGATTTACGAACCTGACTTTGCAGCCCTCCAAGCTAACGTCGTATATGTTTTCAGCCGAAGCCAATCCCTGCTCAGCGTGAGAGATAACTACTTCCGGATTCTCGAAAAGCTCTTCCGCGAGCTTTCCTTCCCGGAAAATTAAAAGGTCCCTCGTTACGTCAACGTAAATGCTTCCCCTAACTCCGCTAAGCTTCTTTCCAGCGAGTTTGTTAATCTCATCTCTATAGTACGTTTCGAAAAACTCCCTCCAAACTCCCGGACTGCTGAACATTTTTATCACCACTATAGCAAGTGAGGAGTTAAGTACGTTTTGGTCTTCAAAACTCTAAAATTTATTCTCCACCAAACCATTTACTCAGCGTGAATGCTGCAATCTTCGAGTTGTCAACTGCTTGTCTGAAAGAAGGGGAAGGAAGATAGATTAACGCTCCTTTCGCACCTCCTAAAAATTTCCGAGCTTTCAGTCTATTACCATCAAGACCTGCCCAGTCTCTACCCTCTCACCTTCCCTAACCCTTATCTCCTTCACAACTCCGTCTTTTGGCGACACAATTTCGTTCTCCATTTTCATAGCTTCAAGTATCAGTAGGGGATCTCCAAGTTTCACCTTCTCCCCCTCCGAGACGAGCAGCTTAACGACAGTTCCGGGAATTGTTGCAGTCACAGCATTGCCGCTGCTCTGAATCTTCCCTATCTCCCTCTTAGTTTCGTGAAACTCGTGGATTAACACATGCTTAACTTCTGGAAGCTCGAACTTTTTGCTCTCAAGCTCCACCTCAACGACCTTCCCGGCAACTTCAACTTTAAACTTATTAGCCGAAATTCTTTCGACATTTGCAACAAGCTCTCTTCCATCCACTTTTACTTTGTATACGCCCATTAAATCACCTTGCCGAGAAATACTCTATCTGCACGACTTCACCCTCCACCTCTCCAAGCAACTCTTTCTTTCTCACCGCAACGATTCTCCCTATTCCCCTCGGTTTAAGCTTTAGTCTCACGGCAGTCATTTCGCTTTCTTCGACAAATCCCTCCTTGGCGAAGACTATCGAGTGGGAATGTATTTCCTTCCCAACAACCTCGGCTATCAAACCGACTATTCCTTTATCAAGCTCGTAAAACCTTGCCGGTGTTAAGAGAACACAGTCCCCTACCTCGGCTTTAATTGCTATCGAAACGTTGTGAGCACTTCTAAGCTCTATCGTTCTCGTGTATCCAGAGATTATGTCATCTATAACCCTTCTCGATATCCCGGTTAGAATCCAGCACCTCATCCTATCACCCGTACATCGGAAGTTCTTCCTTCTTTAATTCATGAGCCTTCGTCTGTTCGGCAAGCTTTTGCATTTGAGCCTCTATCATCTCAGCCTCCTTCTCAAGCCTCTCCACGCTTATGTCCCAGTCGAACAGCTTGTTCATAACTCTAATTACTTCCGCAGCAGCTCTGGGGTCTGGGTTGAATCCCACCGTCTCTCCGAGCAAAGCTATGCCATCAACATTTCTCGCAACGCATTCAACGAGTATGCTGCCGGCAACACCACTTATAGTCCCCATCCTGAAAATTTCAACGTAATTCTTTATTTCCTCAAGCAGTTCCTTTTTCGTCGCAGCTCCAAAAACTCTTTTGCTTTCTTCAAACGTCGCTATTCCAGCTAAAGTCAAGATTCTGCTTGCATTTATCTCCTGCGCCCAGTCGAGAATTGCTGCACTTATGTCGTAGGAAAGTTGAGGGACAACTGGAATGTCGGAATGAATCAAAACGAAATTGTAATCCCTGTGCTCGTAAACCCTAATTGGAGGCATAACTATACCTTCGTATAGAGTTGCAACGGGAGGAAGGTACCTTGACTCAAGAACGCCGACTTGCTCCAATTTCAATTCAAGGATCATGTGACCGCTTGCTATCGTCCCCACAAGACCTATTCCCGGAAAGCTCGTTATTAGGAGGGGTTTTTCAACTTCCAGCTTTTCCACTATGATTTCGCTTTCAACCTCCATGAACAAACCTCATGAAAAGAGATATTTATCTTTTGTCAGATGTTCGAGCATGAGGGAGTACAAGTTCAAAAGAGGTTACAAAGCCACAACGGAAAGGCTTGAAGAGATGCTGAAAAAACACTTCGGGGAATTCAAGAAAGACGGAGACAAGTACATTGTAAGCTTCGGGGCTATGGAAGAAATGGTAGCATGGATCGAGAACAAAAAACTCTACGTCGAGACGAAAACGAACAAAAACGTTCCCGACGATGTAGCCCTCGAAACTATAAAAAAGTACAATAAATTCCTTGAAGATTTGACGGGATATACAGCTAAAGAAAGAAGAAAGCACATGATGAAAGAAGTTGAAGAAGGTTAATTTTTTCATTGGTTTATTATTTATTGACTAACATCAATTAAAGTAAAGCTTAAGAAGGTTCAGATTTTACAAAATTTCATGAGACTAACATTGTTAATAGCTTTAATTCTTCCTCTACTACTGCTCGGCTGTTCGGAAAAGAAGGAAGCTGAAGAAGAAGTAAAGTTGAAAATGTACGATGTGAGGTACAAAAGCTTTGAAAGTCAAAAAGAGGTTTTGCTCGAAAAATATCAAAGCGCGCCACTCGTTAATGAACTGACGTTCAATAATTATCGAATATCAGTAGAGGTCGTAGCGGAAGGTAAAAGAGTCGAGTACGGGGGAAAAGTTTACTCAGCCGAGTTCGGCAAGTACAATCCTTCAGGTGAAAAAGGTGAGAAATTCATAAAGATTAGCGACGCCAATGTGCTAATTCTAAGGGTTAAGTTCGAAAAAAGCGATGAATCCGGCGTAGCTCCTCCCCAAGTCAACGTCAGGACAAACCTCTTCTTTATACTCTTCGGCGTACCAATCCCCGGATATAAAGAGGTTACACTGACTAAAGTCGAGCCGAGGATTGCTTTCGAAGATGGTTTCGTTGCTCCTTGGAACTTCGCCCTTGAAAGCGACAAACTCTGCAGCTTTGACACGAACACGAGCGTTGAAAGCTATACGAGCCTGTGTCTCTTCACGTATCCATCAGATAAAGTTCCAAAAGAGGTAGTCATATCGGTCTTTCCTTCAGGAAAGCTCGTTAAGGCAGCTTTCCAAGGCTTGGGTTATCCAATAGCGAGAATCCCACTTCAATAATTTTCTTAAAATGGTCGTTAAAAATTGCAAAGTTATGCTGCCTTCATGGATAACGTTTATAAGCATCTTGGATGTACTGTCGGCAACATCCAAAAAAGATTAAAATCTTGGAGAATCAGTAAAATAAAGAGCCGCTATGAGAAGGGCCCGTAGCCTAGCTAGGATAAGGCGGCAGCCTCCTAAGCTGCAGATCGCGGGTTCAAATCCCGCCGGGCCCGCTAACTTTTATTGATAGCTTTGCGTTCTAAAATCGTTCTAAAGTTAAGTTATTTTTCGCAATCTTCGGGGATGTTAAAATCGCGGAAGAAGAGCTACGATAGTTCTCAAAATGCAGATCTCAGATGACAGTAGCTAACTTTAACGCCAACATTTTAAGTACGTGAGAACGAACTACCGACTATGGCAGAGCTAATTTGG
>WAQS01000091.1 GCA_015520115.1 Ferroglobus sp. | reverse complement strand
TCGTTAAAAGGAACTTGCAACGTGTGCTTGACGAAGTCCTCGGGAACTCCGGCAGAGTTCGGAATCCCGTGGGTTGTAGCTCCGCTTCCAGCTTTAACGAGAACCGCATCATGAGCGCCGTGAAAACTGCCTTCAACCTTCAGAATTTTGTTTCTTCCGGTGAATCCTCTCGCAACTCTCAAAGCAGCCATTGTTGCCTCGCTTCCGGTGTTTGTAAACCTAAGCATCTCTATTGACGGATAGAGCTTCTTTATGATTTTAGCGTACTCTATCTCAAGCTCTATCGGAGTTCCGTATATCCATCCTTTTTCAAGCTGCTCAGTAACTTTTTCCTTAACCTCCTCATTCGCATGTCCAAGAATGAGCGGTCCGTAAGCCATGCAGTAATCTATGTACTCGTTTCCGTCGACATCGTAAATCTTGGAGCCTTTTGCTTTTGCCGTGTAAAATGGATAAGGTTTCACGGCTCTAACGGGACTGCTAACTCCTCCAGGCAGCAAATTTAAAGCCTCTTTGTAAAGCTCTTCAGATCTCACAGAAATTCTACCACCTCCTTAGCGTGATAAGTTAATATTAAATCCGCCCCGGCTCTCTTAATCGATACGAGAATTTCGTAAATTATATCCTCCTCCTTCAAAAATCCGAGTTTTGCGGCAGCTTTAACCATTGAGTACTCTCCGCTAACGTTGTAAGCTGCAACCGGAACTTTAAACTTCTCTTTCACCCTCCAAATTATGTCGAGATATGCTAAAGCAGGCTTGACCATCACTATGTCGGCTCCTTCCTTCAAATCAAGCTCCACTTCCCTTAACGCTTCGGCAGAGTTGTGAATGTCCATCTGATAACTTTTCCTATCTCCGAAGGCGTAGCCACTTTCAGCTGCTTCCCTGAAGGGACCGTAGAAAGAGGAGGCGTACTTTGCTGAGTAGCTCATTATAGCCACATCCTCAAATCCGTTCTCGTCTAAAGCCTCCCTAATGGCTTTAACCATTCCGTCCATCATTCCGGAAGGAGCTACGATATCTGCTCCAGCTTTAGCGTGGCTTACGGCTATTTTCCCGAGAATCGGCAAAGTGGGATCGTTCAAAATCACCTTGTCTTTAACAACTCCGCAATGTCCGTGGGTTGTGTACTCGCACAGGCAAACGTCCGTAATTAAGACTGCGTCGTCGTACTCGCTCTTCACTCTCCTCAACGTCTTCTGAATAACCCCGTTATCGTCAAAGGCTGAAGAGCCAATCTCATCTTTGTAGGAGGGAATTCCGAAAAATATGAAAGCTCTAATTCCCTTCTCTAAAGCTTCCCCCACTTCTTTAACGACTCCTTCGATCGGAAGTCTGAAGTAGCCGGGCATCGAGGGAATTTCCTTGGGAGAAGAGATGTTTTCGTCGACGAAGATCGGCATTATCAGATCTTCAGCAGACAATTTCGTCTCTCTTAGGAGGGGACGAATTTTGTCCTTTCTCAACCTCCTCATTCTCAGCTTTGGAAATTCCAAAGTCTTCACCTCCGAATAAAAACTCCACTGCCTCGATAATTTCAGGCTTGCCGTTTATAGCAGCCTCCTTCAACCTAACCGTCGGTAACCTCAAGTACTTTTTCATAAACGAATTCAGGAAGTCTTCTATTATTGGTAAAACGGATTCATCAACATTGTATTTTGCCCTAAGCTTGTTGTAAAATTCAAGAATTTCCTCCTTCTTCACGTCTTCGCATCTCAAATACATGAGTCTCAAAGCTTTTCTTGACCTCAATTCCTTAAGTTTGTTCTTCAGGTTTTCTAATTCCTCTTCAACAATTCTTTCAGCTTTTTCAGCCTCTTTGAGTCTTCTTTTTAAATTTTCTTCGCTTATCTCCCTCAAATCGTCTATCGTGAAAAGTTTAATTCCCCTCACACTTCCAACATCCTTTTCCACATTCCTCGGAAGAGCTATGTCTATGATTATCAACTCGTCCTTTCTAATTTCCATTACCTTTTCGGCAACTTCCTTTGTTATTATCGGTTTTTGAGAGGCTGTGGCTGTGAAAACAACGTCCACTTCAACCATGTACTTTTCAAGTTTGTCGAAGGGAATTGCAACTCCCCCAACCTTTTCCGCAAGTTTCTCCCCTCGCTGGAAGGTTCTATTAGCGATGTAAATTTTTTCGAGATTTTTATGAGCCAAAGATCTTGCGACAAGTTCAGCCATTTTTCCCGCTCCGACTACAAGCGCTTTTTTACCTTTCAAACTCTTTAACACTCTTTCAGCAAGCTCCACGGCAGCGCTACCTATAGAAATGGCTCCCTTATTTATCCTCGTTTCTCTCCTAACTCTTCTACCAACTTGTATGGCTTTGGAGAAGATTAAATCCAGAATCTCTCCAATTCCACCGTGTTGTTTCCCCAAATTGTAAAAGTCTTTTACCTGACCGAGAATTTGATCCTCTCCGACCATCATTGATTCCAGCCCAGAAGCGACTCTGAGGATGTGTTCCATGCATTTCTCGTTTTTATGAATCTCTATTATTCTTTCCGGAACACCCATCTCTTTTGCAAACTCTAAAAGCGTTTTTTCGGTGTTATTTCCTACTACGTAAACCTCAACACGGTTGCAAGTCATTAAAATAACACATTCCTCAATTCCCGGGTATTTTAAAACTCTTTCGATCAAACTTCTATAATCACCGTGCCAAGCTTTTTGAATTTCATCTATTGAAGCTTTTTTGTGAGAGATAACTAAGCTTGCAATTTCCATTTTTTACACCCAATACAAAAATCCCAATTAAGCAATTTAACGTTTACCAAAATTTTAACAATTTCAAAAAACCAAGTAATGTTAAGTTTTCGCTCCAACTATGCTTTTCGGCGATCTCTTTATCCTTCTCCTCCTTTTTCCGTCGGAGGTGTACTTTTGATTCGGTCCCGGCTTCTTGTAATGCTGGTATTTCGATGGAACAAGTCTCGTCTGCCCTTTTCTTCCCCTTATCTTGATCCATTGAGTCGTTCCGGTCTTACCCATGAAAAGAGGATTGCTATTCAGCTTAAAAAGGTTTTGTCTAAACAAAGATGTCCAACAGTTTAAGATATCTAACACCTCTCCTTCCGAGCACAACACATCCTTTTTGGCAATGCCTTCTATGGGGAAAGCATATCCCTTTTTATTATTCCAATATCCAGAGAATTTTTCAAGCCATCGGTTTAGCAAACGTCAGTCTATAATAGCTACCGTTGTAATAGACGCACTCCACCACTCCAAACATGTCAACACATTTTTCTATCTCACTAACAGGAACATGAACAATGGATTTTCCAGTTTTTTCAGCTTCCTTTAACCCATTCTTTAATGCAGGAAAATCTTTAAGCTCTTCTCCAACAAGCACGCAATTTGCAGGATTCAAAAACTCTCTGAATACAACCTTAGTTCTAATGAAAACCTCGTAATAATTCCCACCGTATTCCAAGATATTTCCTCTTTTTTGAATTAGTTCGCTAATCGCAAGCACTTCCTCGAATTCAGCTTCCGCTGTGAAGAAATTACCCTCGCTCTCGATTTCCTCTATTCTCGTATAATAAAAAGATAAGTTGAGGGTCGGATACTTCTCCAGTTCATCGGAGGTTATGCTCACAAAGCTTTCCGGAGTTTTATCGAGCTTTTTTACACTACAATCGCAACGAGATCTACGTAATAGTAACTACCATTCAGCTTTACGTAGTTACCGTTTTTCAGCAATTTTCTCAACTCTTCATAATCTTTCAGCGATACATCCATTGAAACGCTTACTTTGCCGGACTTAACGATCTCCGAGGTTGAATAGCCTGAAACTTTTTTGCCAGTTCCGTATTTTCTGGGAGAAGCATTCTCTCCACTCTCAGATATCCAAATGGCGGTTTATAGAAATTAACAAAAACAACTAAGCTTACTATTGTGAACAACATAAACCATAGTGCAACCTTCCTTTTACTTCCTACTTTTACTTTCATTTTTTCCCATTTTGTCAGTGCTGTATGTATTTTTTGTTATAGAGAATGAAATCACACCCCAAGATGATTGCAATACTCTACGAACAGCTTGTAGAATAGATTACGTTTTTAACCGGTTTTCAGCATCGATCTATCGGAAAAACAACTTAACACTCCGTATAAATTAGCTGAATACCGAATTTAAGATTCTCAAGAGTTCTTTTGAGCCAACGAGCCTTGTCGATCAAAAACTTATGCTTGTTTTCGTGGTAGTTAAGAACCTCCCCGACGAAAGACTTCGCCGTGAGGTAATTTCTTAGCGTATTTTATTAGCTTTAACGACGGTTTAGTCAATTACTGTGAGATTTTTCTGCTTTTTTCCGTTGAAATTGGCAATTTTCCTCAAACTTCTTTACCCAGCAGTGGACAGATGATTCGAAGATC
>WAQS01000090.1 GCA_015520115.1 Ferroglobus sp. | reverse complement strand
TGCGGAATCTGCGTTAAAAAATGCCCTTTCAAAGCCATAGCCATAGTCGGGTTGCCGAGGGAGCTTGAAGGAAAGGAAGTTCACAGGTACGGGAAAAACGGTTTCGTTTTGTATAACCTACCGATTCCGAGGAAAGGCTACGTAGTCGGATTACTCGGAGCTAACGGGACTGGAAAAAGTACTGCATTAAGAATTTTATCCGGTCAGCTAAAACCGAATTTGGGGAAAGAAGAGGCTGAGTGGGACGAAGTCCTTGAGAAGTTTTCCGGGACGGAGCTCTTCAACTACTTAAAAGAGCTTGCCGACGGAAATATTAGAGTTAGCGTTAAGCCGCAGTACGTTGAAGATATACCGAAGGTTTACAAGGGAAACGTTGGAGAACTACTGAAGAAGGTTGACGAAAGGAACTCTTTCGACGAAATCGTGGAGAAGCTGAATTTAAAAGAAGCTGTGAAGAGAGACGTAAAAGAGTTAAGCGGTGGTGAACTACAAAGGGTGGCTATTGCTGCCTGTCTGCTAAGAGAAGCTGATTTTTACTTTTTGGACGAAATAACCTCTTATTTGGACATAAACGAGAGAATAAACGCTGCTAAAGTTGTGAAGGAAATAGCTGATAATAAGCCAGTTATGGTTGTTGAACACGATTTAGCTATCCTCGACATGCTAACGGATTTCGTTCACATTTCCTACGGCGAGCCGGGAGTATATGGAGTTATAACGAATGCAAAGGGGACGAGGGTCGGAATAAATCAATATCTCCGCGGTTACTTAGTTGAGGAGAACATCAGAATTAGGGAAAAACCCATAGAATTTGAGGTTTTACAGCCGAGGGAGAGCGAACTTGAAAAGGTCGTTTTTGAGTATCCGTCATTTAGAAAATCCTACAAGGATTTCGTTCTTGAGGCAGAAAGCGGAGAGATTAAAGAGGGGGAGGTAATAGGGATAGTCGGAAGGAATGCAACAGGAAAATCCACTTTCGTTAAAGTTCTGGCTGGAGTTTTGAAGGATGATGAGGAAAAAATCAATCTGGAGTTGAAAGTTTCCTACAAACCCCAGTACGTTAAGGCGGATGTGAGCGTAAATGTCAGAGATTTCCTGAGGGGCATAAATCCCATGATAGATAGTTCCTACTACAAGACAGAGTTCGTGAAGCCTTTGCAGCTTGAAAAGCTCATGGACAAGAATTTGGATGAGCTGAGTGGTGGTGAGCTACAAAGGGTGGCTATTGCTGCCTGTCTGCTAAGAGAGGCTGACATATACTTTTTGGACGAGCCTTCTGCACATCTTGATGTGGAGCAGAGGGCGGAAGTTTCAAGGTTGCTCAAGAGGTTCGCGATGAACAACTCGAAGAGCGTTTTTGTTGTAGATCACGACATATACCTCATAGATCTAATTTCCGACAGATTAATCGTTTTTTCCGGAATTCCGGGAGTGAAAGGAAAAGCGTCCAAGCCAATGAGTATGAGAGACGGAATGAACAAATTCTTAGCGGAACTCGGAATAACTTTCAGAAGGGACGAAGAGACTAAAAGACCTCGTGTGAACAAGCTCGGATCAAGGCTCGACAGAGAGCAAAAAGCTGCTGGAGAGTACTATTACTACTTTAAGTAAATGCTGCGAACACCAAATCAAGCCGATAGGTTTATTATGTTTAAAGGTAAACAAATAACCGTATGACAAAGGCTCCCTATAAGAGGGAGTATAAGCAGAGCAGCGGTAGGGGAAAGGATTACACAATCAGGTGCGACGGTTGTGGTAGAAACGTTCCCCGCTTCAAGACTTTCGTTTCCTATTCCGGTTTGAGACTCGATCCCGAACTCGTCAGACTTGTGGGGAAGAAGAACGTTCACATATACATGCAGAAGAAGTATTACTGTCCCAAGTGTGCGAGAAACTTCGGAATCGTTCAACCCGGAAAGCTCGGAAAGAGAAAAAGGGGTGAGTTCCCTTAGAAAACGTTTTATTACCCAATTTTTTGAGATACCTTCGTGATAGTTTCGGCCGTGCAATGTAGAGTGGGAGTTGGAGAGGCTTTTAAAAGTGCTGAAAGGTTAATCGAAAGGGGATTAAACGAGGGAGTCGAAATTTTTCTCCTCCCAGAATACTTTTCTTACAAAGTTGGAGACACGAGCTTGGAAACATCCAAAAAGACTTTGGAATGGTTAAAGGAAAAAAGCAAGGAGTATCAAGTGATTCTGGCTGGAAATATTATAAGAGGCGATAACGACGGTTACTACAACACCCTCTACGTTTTCGAAAAGGGAGAGCTTGTAGCGACTCAAGATAAGCTGCATCCAACGAGAAGTGAGAGGGATCTTGGTATTAAATGCGGTAAAAAGCTCGAAATCTTCGAAATCAAAAGGGTGAAATTTGCGGCGTTGATATGCGCCGACATTCTCTATCCTGAACTTTGCAGGTTGGCTGCTTTAAAAGGGGCTGAAATTGTCTTAAATCCGGTTGTAAGCTTTAAGAGATCCGAATTACCTTCCCAAAGATTGAGACACTGTCTATACTTTTCCAGAGCTTTTGACAACGCTTATGCGATAGTTAAAGCTGGAGGAGTCGGTTTTACTTTCTTAGGAGAGGAGTGCGTTGGGAGGAGTTTAATAGTTTCCCACGAAGGTATTCTTGCCTCCTACGAGAACGAGAACGAAGAAGCTTTGATTTCAGCGAGAATCGATCTGGAGAAAATAAGAATCTACAAGAGAATAAACTACTCCTTGAGCGACAGAAACGTTGACGTTCTCGGAGATTTGCTGAAGGGAGGGATGAACTGCTGAGGGTAGCTTTCAAAGTAGCCTACATCGGCACGAAATTCCACGGCTCTCAATATCAGCCCGAATTGAGAACAGTGGAGGGAGAGATAAGGAAAGCTTTCGAAAAGGCTGGAATCGAATGCGGCAAAATAATGTTTGCCGGAAGAACAGACTCAGGCGTTCATGCGATAGGGAACGTTTTTGCAACAGACTTAGAAGAATTTTCGGAAAAGGTTGTGAAAATTCTGAACTCAAATTTGCCGGAAGACGTTAGCGTCTGGGGTTACAAAATTGTTGACGAAAACTTCAAGCCGAGGAAAGCCA
The DNA here is from genome assembly GCA_015520115.1 of Ferroglobus sp. Taxonomy (GTDB): domain Archaea; phylum Halobacteriota; class Archaeoglobi; order Archaeoglobales; family Archaeoglobaceae; genus Ferroglobus. The sequence goes on along the minus strand of WAQS01000090.1, from coordinate 3,165 downwards.
AGTGGAGGAAGTACTGCTACGTAATCGTGGATGAGGGATACAACTTGGAGGAGATGAAAAGAGCTGCCAAGCACTTTATAGGAAAGCACGATTTTAGGTTTTTCGTTAAAGGAAGGGGAAGCTGTGTTAGAGAAGTCTACGAAAGCGATGTAGAGAGGAGGGGGAATCTGATTTACTTCTCGATTAAAGCCAACGCCTTCGCTTGGAACATGGTGAGGAGGATGGCATCTTCTCTGATGGTGGCTGGGAAAGAAGGTGTAGAGGAATTTTTGAAAATTCTGAATGGAGAGAAAATCGTTTCTGCTGCCCCTCCGGAAGGACTCGTTTTGGTGGATGTTCACTACGGTTTCGAATTCGAAAAAGAAGAGTTTGGGTTGTTAAAGTTGAGAAATCAGATTAAAAAGCTCTTCTTTTCTCACGGACAGCTCTTCGGAGCTTTTAACGTTTTTAATGAAACCTTCAACTTCTTTTAGTATTTCAACGACTCTTCCTATTACTATAACGGCTGGAGGATTAACTTCCTCTTTCTTGGCTTTTTCAGCTATATTTCCAAGCTTTCCAACAACAACCTTCTGATTTTCGGTGGTTCCGTTCTGGATTATAGCCACCGGCGTTTCGGGATCTTTTCCGAATTCGATAAGCTTTTTCACGTTCTCCTCCAACGTTCCAACACCCATTAAAATTACGATAGTGGAGTTTAGCTTTGCCAAAGCTTCCCAGTTCAACCTCTCCCTCTCCTGCCTTCCGGTAATTACGACCAAAGCCGGATCATACTTTCTGTGGGTCACCGGGATCCCGGCGTAAGCTGGAACTGCAGTAGAAGAAGATATTCCCGGAACGACTTCAAATTCAACACCGTTTTTCGCAAGAAATTCAATTTCCTCTCCGCCCCTGCCGAAAACAAATGGATCTCCTCCTTTTAGTCTCACGACTTTTTTGCCTTCCCTCGCAAGTTTCACGAGGAGTTCGTTGATCTCTTCCTGGGACTTTTTGTGCTTTCCGCTTCTTTTCCCCACCTCAACTATCTCCTTCCCAAGTTCTCTAAGCAATTCGAGAATTTCTCTACTTACAAGCTCATCCACTAAAACCACGTCAGCAAGTTTTAAAGCTTTGAGAGCCTTTACCGTAATTAATCCCGGATCTCCCGGACCAGCTCCTACAATAAAAACTTTCCCACTCATATGAACGATTTAAGGTTTCTCGCTATCTCCACCGCTTCCTCTACAGCATTTTTCTTGCTAAGCTTTTCGTCAACTCTGATAGATTTCTCCCCCTCTTCGCTGAGGACCTCAACGATCAGCCTAACCTTTCCTTCAGCCTCTGCATATATTCCAGCAGGAATCGCGCACCCTATCCCGAGTTCCCTTAAAACGGCTCTCTCCACATCCGTCTCAAGTCTCGTTTTTTCGTGGTTGAGGAAAGAAAAGAGTTCGGCATCCTCCTCTCTTGAAGCTACGGCAATCACTCCCTGATTTGCCGAAGGAACGAAAACCTCCGGACTTAGCCTTTCGTATTCGATCTCTCTGTCGAGTCCGAGCCGAATTAATCCAGCCTCAGCAACGATTATCCCATCGTACAACCCTTCTCTGAGTTTTCTAAGTCTCGTGTCCAAATTTCCCCTTAGATTTTCCACTTCCAGATCTTTCCTGAGCTTTTTTATGAAAGCCCTCCTTCTCAGACTCGACGTTCCTATCTTAGAGGCTACCGGCATTTCTTCGAACTTTAAACCTTCTCTTGAGATGAAAGCGTCGCAAGCGCTCTCTCTTTCGAGAACAGCCGCTATCACCGTTCCTTCAATCCTCTGACTTGGAACATCTTTGTAACTGTGAACAGCCAGATCGATTTCCCCTCTTTTCAAAGCCTCGTCTATAGCTCTAACAAAAGCTCCCATGCCCTTAAATTCGTGGAGGGGTTTGTCCTTCATTATGTCTCCGTGAGTTCTGATCACCTTTATTTCCACTTCAAAATCTTTCTCCTCAAGAAGCTTCCTAACTTTTTCAGCCTGCGCCAAAGCTAACTTGCTACCTCTGCTCCCTATCACAACTCTCTCAGACATTGGTTTATCGCCTCTGCAGTCTTCTCGATGTCCTCATAGCTATGAGAAGTGCTTACAAAGCAAGTTTCGTACTGGGAAGGGGGGAAGAAGACGCCCTTCTTCAAAAGTTTCCAGTAAAACTCCATGAACTTGCTCTTGTCGAGCTTTAAAGCATCTACGTAGTTCTTCGGTTTTTCTCCGAAGTATAAGCAGAACATTGAAGCTATGCACTCCTTCTCAACCTTTTCGCTTATGCTTTCAACGAGACTTCTCGTTTTCTCTTCAAGCTCTCTGTAGGGGTTGTCTCTCATCAGAATTTCTACAGTGGTCTTTCCAGCTACCAAGCTCACGGGATTTCCGCTAAAAGTTCCAGCTTGGTAAACCGGTCCGGAAGGGGCTACGAGTTCCATTATCTCCTTTCTTCCTCCGAAAATTCCTATTGGGAAACCTCCTCCAGCCACCTTTCCGAGAGTTGTTAAATCAGGCTTCACTCCGTAATACTCCTGAGCTCCTCCTAAAGCGAGTCTGAAACCTGTTATCACTTCATCGAAAATTAGAAGAACGTCGTTCTCTTTCGTTATCTTCCTAACCTCCTTCAAATAATCTTTCTCCGGAAGGATGAGGGACGAGTTACCCATAACCGGCTCAAGTATCAAAGCTGCCAATTCATCTGCATTTTTCTCCACGATATCGGCGAGAGCTTCAACATCGTTAAAAGGAACTTGCAACGTGTGCTTGACGAAGTCCTCGGGAACTCCGGCAGAGTTCGGAATTCCGTGGGTTGTAGCTCCGCTTCCGGCTTTAACGAGAACAGCATCATGAGCACCGTGAAAACTGCCTTCAACCTTCAGAATTTTGTTTCTTCCGGTGAATCCTCTCGCAACTCTCAAAGCAGCCATTGTTGCCTCACTTCCGGTGTTTGTAAACCTAAGCATCTCTATTGACGGATAGAGCTTCCTTATGATTTTAGCGTACTCTATCTCAAGCTCTATCGGAGTTCCGTATATCCACCCTTTTTCAAGCTGCTCAGCAACTTTTTCCTTAACCACCTCATTCGCATGTCCAAGAATGAGCGGTCCGTAAGCCATGCAGTAATCTATGTACTCGTTTCCGTCGACATCGTAAATCTT
>WAQS01000089.1 GCA_015520115.1 Ferroglobus sp. | reverse complement strand
TTTTAGCCTTCATTCTCTGGATAGTCCTAATGATAAAGGCGTATCAAGGGGAGTACTACAAAGTTCCCATTGCCGGAGACCTCGCCGAAAGTTACCTCTAAAATTCTATTTTTTGTAAAAAGTATCATCAATGTCTCTCCATTTGGGTTTCGAATACGAGAGTTGTAAGCTGAAAACTTTTTCGAAGTCAGAATCCTCCGCAACGGTAGTTGTTCACATTCGAAAAATCCTCAAGGAAAACTTCCCCAAGTGACATCCTCCTTTATAACCATCATCTCTGAAGTGTCCAATCGAAACGAGAGTACTCCAAAGGGAAAACTTATAACGATTAATGAGGATTATTTTACATGGTATCGCTCCGTTGGTTTGGACACGCTTGCTTCGCAATAAAGGGGAGCAAGGTCGTTGTTACAGATCCCTTCCACCAGAAAGACGTTGGTTATCCAACGCCAAACGTGGAAGCTGATATAGTAACCGTAAGTCACGACCACTTCGACCACAATAAGGTTGAGGTTATAAGGGGTAACCCGAAGGTCATCGACGAAGCTGGGGAGTTCGAAGTGAACGGGGTGAAGATAAAAGGAGTTGAGACTTATCACGACAAAGCGAGAGGGGCGCAGAGGGGAAAGAACATAATTTTCAAAATAGAGCTTGACGGGATAAAGTTCTGTCATCTCGGAGATTTAGGACACGTTATCGAGGAGGGTGAGGCGAAGGAGATAGGAGAAGTTGACGTTTTGATGATTCCCGTTGGAGGGTACTTCACCATCGAGCCGGAGGAGGCTGAAGAGGTCGTGAAAATCCTCTCTCCGAAAGTCGTCGTGCCTATGCACTACAAGACCGAGGTTATAGATTTCCCCATCAAGCCGGTAGACGTATTTCTGAAAGGAAAGGAAAACGTGAAAAAATTTAATGTCAGCGAAGTCGAAGTGAAGATTCCGGAAAAGCAAGAGATCTGGGTTCTAAAGTGGGGTTAAAGGGGGAGAGAATCAAGGAATCTAAGCCTCTTGGGAATCGGCGGGTGAGTTGACAAGAACTCCTCGACTGGATTTACCTTCGCTCTCTTTATACTTTCCACGTCGATGTAAGCAACGTACGGAGAAGCTACAGCCTGAACGAAAGCGTAGATGAACAGCGTTCTGAATTTGTCCGATGCGATCATCTCATGGTAATCCGGATAGCGGTGGTAGAAGGCGTGAATTTTCGCTAAAGCGTACTGCATGCTTCTCTTTCCAGCTGCAAGAGCACCCTCGAAGTCCGCGTAATACTCTCTGAGCCTGCTGAAAGCCAGAACCAATATCTGAACTAAGAAGGAAGCTATTACCGCTGCGAATCCAAGCAGAGCGAGTTGATTCCTTCTCTCGCTCAGCGATGAGTGTATTAACATGTAGCCGAGGTAGAAGATTATCGACGGAAGCAAACCAAAGAGAAGCATCACAGCGTTGTCCCTGTGCTTGTGATGTCCAATTTCGTGACCTATAACAGCCTCAAGCTCCTCCTTCGAGAGCATTTTGAGCATCGAATCAGTTACAGCCACGAACTTCCCCGTTAAGAAGTTCCCGTAGGCGAAAGCGTTCGGCGGCCCCCTCACGATTACAGCCTTGGGAGGCTTTACTCCAAGCCTATTTGCGACGGTATCGACAACCCTCTGCAACTCCGGGCTTGGTTTTGCTGAGTAGCTCATGTTTATTATGTAAGGAGACGCAAGATACATCAGCAGGTTTACCATCAAAACGAAGATAACTATTCCCAGAAGGCTGAAGTAGTAGCCGGCGAAGCTTAGGACTAAGTAGATTATCAGAGTCGAGATGCCAAGAATCATCACCCCAAGTATAGCCATCGAAGTGTAGAGGGAAAACCTCCCAGCAAACCTCCCGGCTATCTTAGGAGCTACTGTGCTGGCTAATAGGAACATTATGAAGTATCCGAGCACTCCAAGCATTATGTAGAGGGGATCGAATATCAGGAGCATGTTTTATTATCTACATCGTCTGAATAAAAAGCTTTCTCAGACGTAGTGCTTTCTGCTCTCTTTATCTTCCCTATCTATCGCTAAAAGAACTGCATAAAGCCTCTCAGCAACCATTCTGAGCTTCCTTAAATCCTGATAGAATATCGTAAACGTCGCATAGGGGTGTCCACACGGATAGTCGAACTTCGTTATGGGGCAGTTTTTACAACCAAACTTCTGGTATTTGAGGCAGAAGGACGTTATCTGGATTGAAACTTCTTCAATTGCTTCAAGGGCTTCTAAAATGGACTTCCACTTTTTTAAGGCAACCTCAATATCATCGTGACCTTCCTCAAGCTCTTTTTCCATGTCTTCAGCAGTGTAAAGCTTAACCTCCTTCATAAATGTAGTTACACTCTTGAGATGTAAAATTTATCCCCCAGATAGAGTTTTATATCGCAAGAGAGAAAATTTGAACATAAGTTTTTAAGGTGATGCCGGTGAGAAGAGCAAAGCTGATCAACGACGTAATAGAGTTCATTCCGATCTTACAGCTGTTCTCGTCAGAAAATTACAGAAGAGTTTACGAAATTCTACTTGACGGCTGGAAGACTATAGACGAGCTCAAAGCGGAAGTTGGAGGAAACGTGGAGGAAGCCCTAAAAATTTTAAAGAAAGCCGGTATGCTCGGATCTAAGTGGAGAATGCCGGAAGATCCAAAAAGCAAGCCGGAAAAAGAATATCACGTGAGCTTTACCCATTTAAGCGCGAACTTTTACTGCTCCCTCAAGGACTTCAACACAGTGCTCGACGTAATTTTCATGAGCGACGACGAGTTTGAGGACTACGTTGACATAATAATCGAGCAGATTAGAGCCGGGAGGATGTCGATTCAACACATAAGTAAAGAAACTGGTCTCGATCCCGTTTTCATCAGAGCCGTTGCCAAAAAATCCCTTAAGCTAAATCTAAAAGGGCAGCTTGTGGAGATTGCGAAGGATGAAGAAATATAGCTTAAGAGACTTGATAAACAAGGTCATATGGCATCCCGAACTTGACAGAAGAAAGCTTGAGATTAAATTCATCGACCGCCCAGAAGGTGTTTCGTCTATTAGAGGAGATGAAATCGAGGAAGTTGGACACAAATTCGTTTTTGCTCACGTCCCAATACCCTATCACAGAATTCTTGAAATAAAATACGAAGGGAAAGTGATATGGAGAAAGGGAGAAAAAGTCGATCTCAGCCGAATATGAGTCTGAAGTAACCTATGTACGGAATTCTAAACTTCGCCACGCCTATAATCCACTCCGGTTTTACTGGCTGAGAGATAAAGGGCTGATCGTACATGGAATTTGCATCTCCTTTTGTTATGTAGCCGGAGTGCTTCGCCACACTTCCCCCGGGAAGTTTTTCACCAGCTTCGACCCATCTTATAGCTCTGTGAATTATGGGAGTTCTGCTTGTGTCTCCGTTTGGATAGTAAACTATCACGTCCCCGTAGCTGCCGAAGCTCTTGTAGTTTATCTTCATTCCCTCCTCGTAGGTCACGATCTTAGTCCTGTCCTTACCAACGAGAATTACCACATCCCCTTTATGGATGTGAGGCTCCATGCTTCCAGACTGAACAGCCACCATAAACGGCCAAGCGCCGGTTAAAATATATCCCACAGCAGCTATAACCGCAACAGTAATTAACGTTGAGACTACATCTTTGATTAGCCCTTTCAGATTCATTAGCTCGTGGTGAGAACGAATGGTAATTAAAACTATCGACACAAAGTTTCTGGTTAAGAAATTCGCTGTCTACGGCTACAATCTCCATCCCTCGGCAGTTGAGGAGCTGAGGAACTGCAGCATCGGTATTGATGACCTTCTCAAAGAACTCCAGAGGATCTGCGATGGGAAATTCATAATAACGGCTGAAGACATAAGGGAAGCTGAAAAAAGAGCCAGAGAGAGGTATCTAAAGACCATAACTGTGAAAAAGGAGACCGAAAAAAAAGAGGAAAAGAGCTACGGAGAACTTCAAATTCTTAAGGATGTTACCGGCAGATCCACCTGCAGAGGAGATGTAGAGGACTTCGTAGCTTATTTCAACTCCCGTTACGAAAAAATTCTGAGGATTTTGAGGGGAAGAGTAAATCCCGTTCCAATTTCTTCCCTCTGGAAGCTTAGAGCCGAGAAAGTTGATGTCGTCGGAATTGTAAATGACGTAAGAGAAGTTAACGAGAACACGGCGGTAATTGAGCTTGAAGATAAAACCGGAATCGTCAGCATTCTCGCTACCGGAAAAATAAAAGAGGAAGCCATGGAGCTAATAGGAGACGAAGTTATTGGAGTTTCCGGAACCATAAACGGAAATAGGATTATCGCTGACAGAATCGTTTTTCCTGACGTCCCGATAAACAACGGGAAGAAGAAGAGAAACTTCAGGATCGTTTTTATCTCCGATATTCACTTCGGCAGCAAAACTTTCCTCAAAGAGGAGTGGGAGAGGTTCGTTAGCTGGATAAACTGTGAGAGTGGAAATGAAAAGCTTGTAGAGTTGGCTGAACAGGTTAAATATATTTTCGTTGCTGGAGACGTCGTAGACGGTGTTGGAATTTATCCTGAGCAGGAAAAAGAGTTGGAGATCGTGGACATCTACCAGCAGTACGAAACCGCTGCCGAATACTTCGACATGATAAGGAAAGACGTGAAAATAATCGTCTCCCCCGGAAACCACGATGCTGTGAGGCAAGCCGAACCTCAACCGGCTTTACCAAAGGAGTTCTCAAGCCTGTTTTCCAACAACGTCGTTTGCGTTGGAAACCCGAGTATGATAGACGTAAGAGGAGTTAAAGTTCTAATGTACCACGGAAGGAGTTTGGACGACTTAATATCGAAGATTAACAGGTTGGAGTACGCCAAGCCTCAAGAGGCACTCTTTGAACTTCTGAAAAGGAGACATCTCTCGCCAATGTACGGGGAGAGAGTTCCGATCGCTCCAGAAAAAGAAGACTACCTCGTGATTGACGAAGTCCCAGATGTGCTTCACTCCGGACACGTTCACACTTACGGCACCGGCTTTTATCGCGGAATTTTCGTCGTTTGCTCCTCCACTTGGCAAAGCCAAACTGAGTTCCAGAAAAAAGTGAATTTAAATCCCATGCCTGGTATAGTGGCTGTCTACCAGCCGGGAGGGGAAGTTGTAAGGTTGAGATTCTACA
>WAQS01000088.1 GCA_015520115.1 Ferroglobus sp. | reverse complement strand
ACATTTCCTCGCTCTCTTTCAGTTTCCTCTCCATCTCTCTAAGCTTCGTTACATCGAGTAAAGACACCACGACACATCTAAGCTCGGGAATGGATGCCATGGTAACTAAAGCGAAGCTTCTCACCCCATCCTTTCTCAAAATTCTTACCTCTAAATTTTCAGCCACGTACTTTGGATCGTAAGAGACAAGCTTGTAAACCCTCAGAATCTCCTCTCTATCACCTTCGGAGAAGATGTTGATAAAGGGCATTCCCATCAATTCATCTTTACTGTAACCACTCACCCTTTCGACAGCTTCGTTAGCGTGGATTATCTTACCGTTACTCACAACTATGATGCCAGCCTTAGAGCTCTCTACAATCGCTTTATACAGTTCTTCAAGCTTCCTTCTTTCCTCGACCTCCCTTATCGAAGAAATTCCAAAAGAGACCACTTCAGCCACTTCTTTAAGTAAATCCACTTCCTTTTCATCAAAAGCATCTTTTTCAAAGGCATAAATGTTGAGAGAACCGATTACTTCTCCCTTAACTACCAAAGGAAGAGCAATGCTCGAGCGGAATCCGCTTTTCAAAGCCTTCTCCCTCCAAGGAGCAAATCTTGGATCTGTATCTATTTCTCTCACAACAACAATTTTTCCCGTCCTTATAGCCGTTCCAGTTGGACCTTTCCCAGTTTCACTCTCGTCCCAAGTAATTTTAACTTCGTAAGCGTAATCATCCTTTCCAGCCTTCGCAACAGGCTGAACGCTTTTATCTTCCCTCTTGTAGCCGACCCAAGCGTAAGCGTATCCTCCTTCTTTAACTATTATTTCACAAATGCTCTTGAGAAGAGCTTTTTCATCTCCGATTTTACTTGCTGCCTGACTTACTTTGCTTAGAACCCTCAAAGCCCTTTCGAATCTCTTTCTTTTCTCTTCCTCTTCTCTGAGAATTTTCTCGTAGGTTTCAAAAATTTTGTAAAAGAGTTCCGGCTGTAGAAGAGCCAATCTAACTATCATTTCCCGAGTTTCTTCAATTTTCCGCTTTTCCAAAATTACTTGAAGAAGTACCTTGACTCTCTTTGCAATCTCCTTTATTTTTACTCCTCTCCTCAAAAATCTCTCGATAAATGCTTCGTCAACTTCCTTTGCGATATCCTCTGGTTGTTTTCTCCCGGAAAGCACTTCAAAAGCAATCTTTTTGATGAAATTCGTATATTCGTCTCTGAATTCGGGAGGAATTTCATCTCGAATTCTGTTTATCCACTCCTCCAAAATATCCTCAATGACATCGCTTTTCATTCAAAAATACTTTGTTTAGTCCGATCTTAAAATTTTCCATTATAACGGTTAAATGAAAAATAAAATTATAAAAAAATTTTAAGTTAACCATCATATTTTCTTAGCCAGTTTTTCGAGCTGTTCTTCGGTCAACGGCTCTCCATAGAGAATCTGAGTTAAGTCTGCTCCCGTTTTCATGTAAGTCCAGTTCTGGTCGAAGGGTTTCACTGGGTTGTGAGGATCAGCTTTGTAATCGAGGAAGTCGAGAACGAAAGCGTTTCTCCAGTCGGGAACGAGAGGAATCACTCCCTTCTTCCACTCAAGCTTTCCACTACTTTCGTTCCATTTTGTAAAGACGATCTTTCCATTCTCCTCGTACTCCTTCAAAGCCTCGTTATCGTGGCAGTCAGAACAGCTAACGTCTTTTGTTACCGTGTGAGAGAAGAACGGAGCTACAACGTAAAACGTTTTGTCCTCGTACTTCAGAACCATAAGCGTTGCGGAGGTGACTTTGCCGTTGAAGTTCATCAGTATTTTGAATCCGCTCAAGGGAGCGTAGGGTCTTTTAACGTGAGCCTCCACAAGACTGTCAAGGTGGCAGTTGTAGCAAGAGATGACTGTCTTAACGTGGCAGGCTTTACAATCCACTTTCTCTTTGTGCAGCAAATGGGCAGTGTTCTTTTCGGCTTCGTGACAGTTCTCGCACTTCGCTTTTATCGTACTTTCCAGCAGCGAGCTCTTACCCTCTTCACCAACTCCGTGAACATCGTCAGCGGTATGACAATCAGTACAGCCCAATCCAGCTTCTCTGTGAACATCCGAGAATAGCTCAGGCATTTTCTTCTCAAGCTTTAACTCAACTCCCTGCCTTCCGTGGCATCCAAGGCAAACTTTATCTTCCACCTCATCTCCCGGAGTTTTGTGGCAGTCGTAGCAGTCTGGCTTGTATTCTTCAGTTTTTATCGGCGTTCCGTCAGCTTTTGTCTTAGCATGACACTTCTTGCAGCCAAGTTCCTCAATAGGAATGCTTGTTAGCTTTTCAAATCCTCCATTTTCGGCTGAGTAGAAAGTCTCCTTCCCCTCTCTTGTATAATGAAGACTTGTCATAAATATTGCTTTTATCTTCTCAACCTTGCTTGGCGTAGGAGTCGGCGTAGGCGTCTTTTCTGGAGTGGGTGTTAGAGTCATCATCGGTGTTGGCGTGGGTGTCGCTTTTTCCTCCGGCTTCGCACAGCCAACCAAGAGAGACACTACAACCAGAGCAACAACAATTGAAACTTTTTTATATTTTATCACCTAATTACTATTTAATTCGATTTAAATTTAAGCTTTTTCATAAACACTGTTAAATTTAACAATGTTTATCAATT
>WAQS01000087.1 GCA_015520115.1 Ferroglobus sp. | reverse complement strand
AATTAAGGTTAACGCTACTCCCCAAACAAGGGGAGAGATAATTGAGATAGCGAACATCTTCAGAGGTAGAATAGTTGATGTAGCTAGGGACAGCTTTATAATAGAAATTACCGGGGATGAAGAGAAGATAAACGCTTTCATTGATTTAATGAGGCAGTACGGGATAAAAGAAGTAGCAAGGACCGGAAAAATAGCGATGCAAAGGGGAAGCAAAGCTCTCGAATGACAGAATTCAACCCATTTTTAAAGAGCTGGAAGAAAGGCTTAAAGAGAGTTGCGATAGTCTATCCGAACAGATACGTCGGCGGAATTTCGAGTTTAGCCGTTCAGAGGCTATATTACGAAATAAATTCCTCCGAAAATTTTATTGCAGAGAGATTTTTCACAGACGTTTTCGAGGGATTAAGGAGTGTGGAAAGTGGAAGCGAACTGAAAAGCTTCGACGTAGCTTTGTTTACACTGCAGTATGAGGAGGATTACTTCAACGCCATTCAGATAATAAAGAGAAGCAAATTCTCCGGTGTGAAAATAGCCGGAGGGCCGTGCGTTACGGAAAATCCAAAGCCTATAGCGAAGTTCTTCGATGGTCTCTTTATAGGAGAGGCTGACAACCTCGTTTTGGATATCATCGAGGGAAAGCTCGAATTGTACCCGAGAAACCGGAAAAGGTTCCTCTGGAGAGAGCTTCCAGAGCATCAGAAAATGCAAGTTATCGGTGAAGGAGCCTACGGCAGAGCTCTGCACATAGAAATAGGAAGAGGTTGCCCGAGAGCTTGCAGGTTTTGCATAGTGAGACAGCTTTACTCTCCAGCAAGATGGAGGAAGGTAGAGGAAATTTTGGAAGTTGCTGAAGAGAACAGAAAAATCGCAGACAAGGTCGCTCTAATAGCCCCCTCTCCTTCGGATCATCCAAAATTTGATGAGATAATTGCGGAGCTTTATTCATTGGGTTATCAGATATCCCCCTCCTCTCTTAGAGCCGACAGAATAAGCGAGGAAATTCTCAGAATGCTCGTAAAAAGCGGACTGAGAAGTTTAACCTTCGCTCCAGAAACGAGCGAAAGGCTTAGGGAAATCATAAAGAAAGATATTAGCGATGAAGACATAATCTCCGCCGCAAAATTGGCGAAAGATGCTGGAATTGAAAAAGTGAAGCTCTACTTCATGATAGGTTTGCCGGGGGAAAAGCTCGAAGATCTTGAAGAGATCGTTTCCCTCGTAGAGAGAGTAAGAAGCATGAATTTGAAAGTGTCTGTTTCAGTCAATCCTCTCGTTCCAAAGCCCCACACTCCATTTCAGTGGCTTCCCTACGGAGGAGAAATAGGGAGAGATGTCAGGGAAAACATAAAATCTCTTGAGGAGAAAGCGAGGTTCCTTGAGAAAATGAGGAGGTTTGCGGATGTTAACATAGAGAGTGTAAGAAGATTTGCAATTCAAACGGTGTTATCGAGAGGAGACGAAAAAGTTTCGAAGTTCATAGAGCTTAAACCTAACTTTAACTTGATTTTCAAGCTCAAGCTTGATAAATTCTTAGAAGCTTTCGAAGTTGATGAAGAGTTGCCTTGGGATGATTTGGAAGTAGGTTACAAGAAGGAGAGACTTAAGAGGGAGTACGAAAGAGTTTTAGCTGAGATCTCCGCATGAGCAAAAAATTTCGTGTAAAACCCCAAAAACCTCGTCAAATCCTCTCCTGTCCTTGCTCGAAATTCTGACGATCCTCTGAGGAAGGGTGGTCACATCCACAAACCTCAAAAAGTTCTCAAGTACTTCAGCAACCATTCCTTCGCTTTCGGAAATTCTTCTCTTAACGTCCATCAAACTTAAGGCTTTGCAAAGATCGGATTTCGTGAAAATCGTGACAAATGGAATCGAAAACCTCAGCGTGACAACAACAGCCTGAGCCACGCAGGCAGCGAATTTCTCATGGCTCGTTGCCAGACACGAATCTATCAAAAATAATCCGATCGTAAAGCCTTTTAATTTTTCCACAAGCCTCTCTCCAAAGTCCGTGTACAGAAAAAGCTCCATCTGTCCGGGAGTGTCATATATCACGTATTCTCCTTCAACTACCAATTCGTCTAAAATTTCCAACGACATCTCCATCGATTTAATCAGCGCCCCATTAATCCCGAGCTTGAATTTTCTCATAACCTCTTCAGTTTTAACAAAATCCCTCAAATTTCCGTCAGCTTCATAGATTGGATCTGTAGCTGGATCGAGGTTGACGACTTTAACATCGTACTCGCTTTCTTTTAAATAGGCGGAAAATTCTTTAGCAAACGTCGATTTTCCGCTTCCAGCAGGACCTACGAGAATAACATTCATACTCCAGCTTATTGAGCTTAGCTCAAAATCTTTTCGACAATTCTGCTGCCTATGAGTCTCTCAGCTATCTTCCTCTTCTGAACCAAATCTTCAAGGTTCTTAATTCCAGCGTTGTAGAGTTTTCTCGCCCTCTTCCTACCAACGTTTTTTAGCTTTACGAGCTCGAGCAGCTCCTCCTTAACTCCGTACTTCAACCTCATCTCAAGCTTTAAAGCCTTAGATGCCAAAGTATGGGACAGATGCTCGGATATTCTCCTCAAAGAGTGCATTAGCCACTCAGCGGTCTCAACGATCCTCCTCAAATCCCCCGGAGCTATTCCGTACTTTTCGCAAATCAAATCCTCGTCTCTCTCGTTTATCCAGTCGTAGAGGCACAAAGCAGTTTTAAACTCCTTCAGAAAGAAATCATAATCTGCCGAGTAAACTGAAGGATAGTAAGTCAGTTCTTCTCTTAAATTCTCAAGCTCGTTCTCTATCCAGCTGTCCGCTTTTCTAATACTGAAAAGTTCCATATCCGGAGTTCTGCAAATTAGGTGAAGCATAGCCAAGTCTGAAAGATCATCAAATTTCGATAACTCTT
>WAQS01000086.1 GCA_015520115.1 Ferroglobus sp. | reverse complement strand
CTCTGGCATCAAGAGCTTGTCCAAGAGCGATCCAGGCTAAGAAAGCTGCTCCTACGGCTTCTCCTATTATGCTCGCTGTAACTGGAACGACCTTCATCCGCCTTAGAAGATAATTTATCAGCGTGTGCCCGAGCATCATGGGGATAGCGGCGAGTAGAACGAAGAAAATCCATGTTTTGAGGGGATAGCCGAAAAGTGGAAGTTTGATGAGGTAAGAGATTGCGAAACTTACCAAAGCTGCTGTGGCGTAGGTGAAAAGCACGTAGCTCTCGAAGTCAATTTTGCTCCTTGAAAACCTGCCGAGGGTGAAGTAAACGCCTCCGGCTAAAGCACCTACCAAAGCTAAGATAATCCCCTCTGGCTTTGAACTCGGGTCTGCTCCACTTAACAAGTAAACTCCGACTATAGCTATAACGACACCGATAACCTGAGAAAGTTTTGGTCTCTCACCGAAGAAAGAGGAAAATACTGCTGAGAAAATTGCGTGGGTGCAAACTATCGTCGTGCTTACGGCTACCGAAGCGTAAAACAAGGACTGCATCCAGCTTGAAAAGTGTATTGCTAATGCGGTTCCAGCTACGATAGGATAGACTACTTCACTCCTCTTGGGAGTTCTTATCGACCTCGTGAAAGCTAAGAGAATCAATACGGAGAAAAAGAGCCGCCAAAATGCTGTAACTGATCCGGGAGCGTTTGCAAGGACAACGAAAATCGATGCCGAAGAGACGGAGAGGACTGCTAAGGACAAAAGAGCATAATGTTTGATCATTTTCACGTCCTTTTAGCTTTAACGCAAAGAAAATCTCCGCTTGATATCACGTCAATTCCGCTGATCTGCTCGATTTCAAAGTTTTTGTTCAGAATCTCTTTGATCTCCTCTAACGTGTAAAATTTTGCGACCGAGTAAAACCTGTGTCCTCTCTTCCCCTTTTCTTCGTATAGTTTGCCGAGAGCCGAGTTTTTAGGTACGAAACCGATTATTAGGTAACCACCTTTTTTTAGAACCCTTCGGATTTCCTCTACCGCCTTCTTTGGATTCTCAAGAAAGCAGATGGTAACGATAAGCAATACTGCATCGAACACCTCGCTTTTAAAAGGTAGGGAGTTTGCATCACCCCTCACGACCTCTACTCTCTTCTTCGCAACTTTGAGCATGTCTAAAGAGGCGTCTATGCCAATAGCCGAAAGCTTCTCAGCGAACCTTCCAGTTCCGACTCCCACTTCGAGAATGAGTCCTTCAGGAACTATCTTTTTTAAGCACTCCACTTCTTTCACGAAGATCTCTTCGTTTCTATCGTACCATTCGTCGTATTCCAGAGCTTTCCCTTCAAATACTTCCCACATGCTTCGGAAAGATTATTTCGTACTCGTCAAGCCTACTCTCAGCCTCTCTCATTCTCTCTTGGAGATCTCTTAAAAACTCCACGACGAGGGAAGCAGCGTATTTTTTACACTTCCCGCAAAGAAGTTTTCCGGACTTGCAGCTCTCTCTGATCTCCTCAAGCTCTTTGTCCTCTTCAATCAGGTGGTAGTTGTAAAGCTCGAAAACCGCACATCTTTCTGGCTCCCCTCCAAGTCTTCTTTGCTCTTCAGCTGTCGCTCTTCCTCCGGTTAGCGCGTTCATGACCTTTTTCTCTGCCTCCTCCGGTTTGTCCAGTAAGCTTATGTAACTTTCGGGCTTGCTCGAACTCATTTTTCCTCCAGTTAAGCCAGTGATGAACTTGTGGTAGGTTGATGAAGGCGGAATGAAGGCGAAACCTCCAATTTCAAGCTCGATTTTTCTGACCTCCTCTTCTATCCTCTTTTTCTCTCCAAAAACGTCGACATGTCCTTCGTAGAATTTCTTCTCGAAGTTCAAACTTTCAAGTTCCCTCAAAAACTCGCTTCCCTTTCTGCTCCTGATTCTCAATCCGCCTTCTATCTCTTCGAAGGAAAATATCGACGCCCTCGCAGCAAGATCTCTCGTTAACCTGATGTGTGGATCTTGATCAGCTCCAACGGGAACTACAGTCGGTTTCGGCCCACCGAATTCTTTCAATTGAGGAAAGAGAATGTCTGCCGCTTGTATAGCCGGAATGTATATCTTCGTCAGCGGGGTTTCACTTTCAAATCCGTATATCGCCTTAAGCTCGCTCCAGTTAACTTCTGCAGCCAATTCGAAAGCCAAATTTTTAACGTGCTCATTGGCTGATTGGAAGTATATCACGCTGTTCTCGTTCAAACCCAATGCGATGATGGCTTTGACGTACTCCATTCCAATCTCAAAGCACTTTTTCCAGCTTAAACCTCGAACTCCGTGAGCTTCCATGTCGGCTATAGCCACAAAAGCTTTCCCCCCTTTTTGGTTGTGCCAAACTATCTCGTCCATCGTCATTTTGTGTCCGAAGTGGGGCAAGCCTGAGGGCATAAATCCGGACATTACAGCAAATTCTTTACTCTCTTTCATCGCTTCGACGATTCTCCAGTAATCTCTGTGCCCGAAGATGATGCCTCTTCTCATTAACCTCATGGGTTTTTCGATTTCGTCAAGCAAGTCTTCGAATTTCTCCATTCCAAACTCTTCTATCAGCTTGCTGTAATCGACGATTCCCTCAACTTCCCAAGGGGTAACTTTCATTCCGACACCTCACTCAAAGTGATTTGGAGACAGAACTATTTCCTCGTCGTAGATTTTAGCGTAGCCGAGCCTCTCCTTTATGATGACGTACGCCATCTCCGGCGGAATCGCTCCGATCTCAGTCACGATCAGATCTATGTATCCTCTTGGGGTGGCATCAAAGGCTGGATTCCTTATCCTCACGTTCTTGAGGGATCTAATCTCCTTTCCAGCGACCTCCTCAGCGCTTCTTTCTTCTATCACCACAAGCTCTCCGAGGAGTGTTTTCGGACTGAACTTGTAGGTTTCGGCTGCAACTATGAAGGGAACTCTCGCTTCTTTGGCAGCCAAAGCGATCATGGATGTTCCTATTTTGTTTATTAAAGCTCCATTAGCGGTTATCGTATCCGCTCCGACGATAACATAGTCAACGTCTTCTATAAAATACCTCACAGCGCTGTCCACTATTAGATTCACCTTTATTCCGTATTCTGAAAGCTCTTTAGCCGTTAAATGTCCTTGATATCGTGGTCGAGATTCGGTAGCGTAGACCTCCTCGATTTTCCCTTCATCGAAAGCTTTCTTTATGACTGCTATGGCAGCCGAAGAATTGCAGTGGGTCATAACTACGGAGTTCTTCTTTATCCTTCTCGCCCCTATCTCTCCAATTTTTTGCTTAGCCGTATCAACCCACTCGATGAACTCCTTCGCTCTTCTAACCAAACTCTCTCTTTTCTCCTCTTCGTTGTCTCCTTCATACCTCATCACGAAATTTATAGCGTTGAACAGGCTTACCGCTGTGGGGCGGGTGTTCAAAAGCCTTTCAGCAGCTTTTCTCATCTTTTCGTCGAAGTCTCCTCTGATCGTTAAGGCGTAATTCATTAAGGTCTCGGCTGCAAACCTTGCGATTCTCGAAGCACCTCTTACCTCCATCGTCTCGATCTTTCTTGCGGCTTCTTCAATCAAGTTCATACTAATCCCTCCGAGATTAAAGCAGCACCTTTCGCCACAGCAAGATCATCTCCGATGATTTTCACATCAACATCGAACTCCTTAGGCAAGTACTCGTAGATTTTCGTGAAGTCCTCCTCGTTAAAAATCCTTCCCAATCTTCCACCTATCGTGACAACTTCTGGATCGAGGATCATTACGGCTTTCGCTATTTCCAAGCATAGAACGTCAAATCCTTTCATCGCTTTTATCTCCTCTTTCGTTGCCTCTCTTCCAAATATCTGCTTGATTCTCCATCCAGAAAAGTGACATTCCAAGTGTCCTTTTCCACCGCATGTGCAAGTTACGTCTCCTCCAACGTAAACGTGTCCGAGCTCAGCTGCTAACCCTCTACCTCTGTAAAGCTTTCCCTCCACTACAACCCCGCTTCCCACTCCCGTTCCGAGGGTTACGGCGAATATGTTTTTCTTTTTTGTAATCCACTTGGAGTAGGCGGCAAAGCAATTCGCATCGTTTTCGATCTTCTTTCCCGCGAGAAAGTTCAAATTCCCCCTTAAATTCGGAGCTTTAACTATTCTCCCTCCCCTAATCCAAGCGGCAACGCCGTAAACAGCTCCTTCAAATTCGACCAAGCTCGGATCTTTCAGGACATCCTCCGTTTTAAATGTGTTGAGGTGTCGAAATTCCCCGTTTTTGAATTCCACGACATCAGTAAAGCTTCCGCCTATGTCGATTCCGATTCCCATGATTTTTGGAGGACAAGCATAAATATATGAGTGTCGAGCATAAGAACATGAAGTTACTCTCACTTGAGGACGGCGTAAGGGCTGTAAAGCTTGCAAGAGAAGCGATTGAAACTTATCTGAAAACCGGGAAAAAATTAAATAAAAGGTTGGATGGTGTTTTCGCCGAAAAAAGAGGAGTTTTCACGACTTTAAACAAGCATCGCATGCTGAGGGGTTGCATAGGTTTCCCTTATCCGATAAAAAGACTGGACGAAGCGATAATAGAGTCAGCCATAGCTGCTGCCACGGAAGATCCGAGATTTCCTCCAGTGGAACTTAAAGAGATGGACGAAATAGAAGTGGAGGTGACGATCTTAACTCCACCGGAAAAAGTTGAGGTGAAAGACAGAACCGAGCTGCCTAAGAAAATCGAAGTAGGTAGACACGGTTTACTGATTAAAAGAGGTTTTTACAGCGGTCTCCTCCTTCCTCAGGTAGCTGTCGAGTACAACTTCGATGCCGAAGAATTTTTAACGCAAACTTGCTTAAAAGCTGGACTCTCTCCGGACTGCTGGTTGCTTGAAGACACGGAAGTTTACGTCTTCGAAGGACAGATATTCGCTGAAAAAGAGCCAAGAGGAGAAGTCGTTGAGGTGGACATTAAATCGTGCAAGCTATGATCCTCAAACCTATTGGGATAATAAGGTCGAAGTACAAAGATAGAAGAGATGCTCCGAGACAGGGAAGAACGAGCGAGGAAGTTAGCGTCATCGAAGTATACGAAGAGTTCGCTGAAGGCTTGGAGGGAATCGAGAGGTTCGATAGGATAATAGTTCTCTACTGGTTGCACGAATCGAGGAGAGACGTCATAAAGGCGAAACCTCCGGGAGAGGAAGAAAGAGGTGTTTTTTCGACTCGCTCTCCGGAAAGACCGAATCCGATAGGTTTTTCCGTTTGCAAGCTGCTGAAGGTGAAGGGGAGAAAAATATACGTTAAATGGCTCGACGCAATAGATGGTACACCTCTCGTTGACATAAAGCCATTTATAAAAGAAATAGACTGCTGATTTTATTTTTCCGAGATCGTCAAATCGAACCTATTTTAGCTGCGAGCTTCGCCAAAACCTCCTTCCTCTTCGCCGCAATGAACTTAATGCTTCCGACAACGAGATGTCCTCCGCCATCCACTCCGGCGTTGACTTCTTCCCTCAACTCTCTCACGAGTCTCGGTATGTCCAGCATAACTCCCTCGCTCCTTATAACAGCAAAATCTGGTCCGTAGCCGATAGTTACTACCTTCTCGTACTTCTGCTTCAACCTGTCGTGCACTTCTCCCGTCAGCTTTCCGGGAGGAGGAAATTCAAATCTCTTTGCATAATTTTCCACATCCAAAGCAGCTAAGGCAACTCCGTTAGGCAGAATCTGAACCTTAACGCTTTCCATTGCCGTCTTCACTTGCTCTTCTATGCTTTTCATCGCATACTCGTAAAGCATTTCCACAAGCTTTATCTGCCTATCCTTCCTTCCGAAACCGAGTATTTCGTGCATTATCTGGCTTGCTGGTCTAAATCTCAGGAAGAACCCTTCGTATTCAACGGCTAAAACAACCTTCTTCAGAAACTCCACGTCAGCTTTAGCGATCTCGATATACTTCTCCACCTCTCCCTCAGCCCTATCTCCTACGACGCTTATGGCTGCGAGGTGCTCAAAGTTTCTGTCGCTGATCATTCTCGCTATTTCAACGCAGAGAATGCCGGAGGTGTAGTTACTGTCCCCTCCAGCTTTGTAGGGGTTAACGTGGTAGAGTAGGTACTTGTCGACTTCATCATCCGGAAAGTGGTGGTCTATTGTAATCACATCAGCCCCAAAAGCTAAGAACTGCCTTATTGCCGGTATGTCTTCATGTCCTGATCCGTTGTCAACCAAAACGACAAGGGGAATCTTATCTCCAAATTTTTCAGCATCGTCAAGCGATTCGTCCAAGTCCTTAACGACGTCCTCAAGCTCGTAAAAAGGAGCTCTTGAAACCTTTCTCCTCACGAGGTAATTTTTCGCATCCGGATCTGGATGGTTCTTTTCCACGTAATCCTTTAGGGCAATTTCCAGAGCAACTCCTCCGCAAACCCCATCGGCATCCCAGTGATGACGAATGACAATCGGTCTCGATTCGAGGATAGCTTTCCTCAACTCTTTAGCGACCGCAAGCATGATATCCTTCAAATTTTCGAGAACTTCGCTTTCTATCAGAAAACCTTTGAATTCCGGCTCGCTTCTTCTCTCTATCTCACTCTCTATCGCTTTCTTTATCCCGTAGGCTTCCTCTCCCAGCAGCCTTTCCATTTCGTAAACTTCCATCTGAAGCTTAGTCTCTCTTCTCTTTATAACACCTATAGCTTTAACGACGTCTCCAACGTTTATTTCCGGATAAGCCCTATCTCCATCTTCGAAAGCAGCAGCGTTTATTGCTGAGCTTTCATCGACTATCGTGAAAATAGTTGGTCCGGCAGTTAGCTTGATGTGGGTGACAAGTCCTCTTATCTCCACTATCTTACCTATGTTTTTCTCAGCTTCCGAAATCGGAATAGTCTTGACTTGCTTCGAAACCTCTACAATTTCATAAGAGTTCATGGGATGCAGTTCGAGGTCTATCTCCCCCGTGGGTCTTATCGAGGTAACCTTCACCGTCACTTCGTCTCCTTCGTTTAAGTAAGCGTTTTTCAAATTCTTTTTGTGAATAAGTCCCTTCAGTCTTTTGTTGAGCTGAACGAAGGCACCTATGTCGGTTAAGCTAATAACTTTCCCTACGTAAATTCTATTGAGTCTTATATCCTCTATTCCACAGCTGTTCCTTAAAAGATAAGCATGTGGCTTCTTTCTACATTCGTTACACAGATCTGCTGAGCCGATTATTTGCTTTCCGCAGATTTTGCACTTGCTCGACTTTCCGCTTCCCCTACAAGCGTCGCAAACGACAAGTCTCGATCTTTCACCGCTTCCCTTGCAAACTCCGCAAATTCCTTTTGCGAAGAGCTGAAGTTGTTCGGAAGTTAGTTCAGCTGTAAGCCTTGGGTTGAAGCTCTTTGCTTTACCGCTTCCCTCACAGATGTTGCAGACTTCTTTTATCTCGATATATCCCTTGCCACCACATTTGGGACAGTTCATCTCAGGTTCAAATTTCCGGAGGGGAATTTTAAAGATTACCTTTGCCAAAGTAGTTTCATCTCATCTTTGCTTATCGGAGAGAAATTCGGAAATACTGCCTCGGGAAAGAGAGAAACGAACGGTCGAATCTTCTACTTTTGTTGAAAGTCTTTGGGACTATCGTGTATAATCCAACTTGGGAAGCTTTGTTTTTAGAAACGAAGGTATCAGCGGGTCAAGGCTTTGAACTAAAAACTCGGTTAAGCTAATCAGCAGCAGCGAATGCGAAAGCTTATAAATTCTCGGGAAAATTAACATTGTGAAAATGGGTCTCAAATCTCCGTGTGAAGAGGTGGCTTTGAAAGTTCTTCCGATGATAAGAGGGGAGCTGGCGAGAGAGCTTGTAGAGAGGGGGCTGAGTAAGAAAGAAGTAGCTGAGATTCTCGGAGTTACCGTTGCTGCCATAAGTCAGTACACTAAAGGCAAGAGAGGAGTTCTGAAAGACGAGAGAATTCGGGAGAACATAAAGGACCTTGCGGAGGAAATCATCAATGGTAAAATTAAGGGGGACGACTTGAGCAGGAAAATTTGCGAGATCTGCGGAATGATTAGAAGGAATGCTGAGCAGTCTTAAAGATAAGATCAGCAACCTCTTAAAGCCGTTAACGAAGATCGTATCGAAAACTGGGGTAAATCCGAACACTTTGACGCTTCTCGGGTTGATCGCAGGATTTGCAGCTTCCTACTTCGTTGCTTTCGGAGGGAAAATTGAGGCTCTCTTAGCTGTTATTGTAGCCTCTCTTTTCGATTTGTTGGATGGAGCTTTAGCGAGAAACGCAGGAATGAAAACGGCAAGAGGGGGATTTCTTGATTCGGTCTTCGATAGGTACATAGATGCCGCATTGATCCTCGCTCTCGGGATTAGAATAGACGAACTCTTTCTGGCTGCGATAGCTTTGGTTGGTGCTTACATGGTAAGCTACACGAGGGCGAGAGCCGAAAAGGAGATAGAGAGGTGCGATGTTGGAATTGCTGAGAGGGGAGAAAGGATAATTATTATTCTTGCTGGAATAGCCTTCTCTCTTGAATACTACGCTTTAATAGTTTTGGCGGTTTTGTCACATTTAACTGCTCTTCACAGAATAATTTACGCTTACGGAAAAATCAAGGAAAAGGAGTCAGGTTGAACGCATTCTAAACTTTACGAGGTATTCGATTCCAAGCTTTTGGACATCCTCCTTCAAGCTTAAAATTTCGTTTTCGAGCTCCTCCATTGAGTCGAGTCTTGCCTTTGCTTCAAGGCTCTTCACAAGGTAAAGAAACCTCATTATCTCATCTTTTAGCAGAGGACAGTTGAAACACCTATCCAAATTCTCCCTGATGAAGTTCACCTTCTTCTTCATCGATTTCACGCTTCTTACGAGGTCGCTCTCTTCCTCCCGCTTAAATCTTGAACAGTCGACGCAGTAATTCATCGCTACATCAAAACATTTTTCGCAAACGTATCTGTAGCATCTCGGGCAGATTGTAACCGCTTTTTCTCCGCAGATTTCGCATTGGATTAAGCTCATACCATTAATATCTACTGCCAATCGTTGTTGAAAACTTTACCACCGAAAGTTTTATAACTATTTATCGAGAAATTTAATTGTTCGAACTCGGAAAGTTTTTTCCGATTTGGGTGTTGAAAGTGGTTAATGCGTTCTATCTATCCTTGGGAGTGTTAATAGTTCTCCTCTGGCTGATCGGAGAACGTTGGAGTTTGATCAAGGGATCAACGAAAAGATTTCTTAGGGAAGCGGGGATAAAAAGAGTCCTCACCTTGAGCGTTCTTCACAGCTACTTCTACGGAAGGTGGACAAACCAATACATAAACCTGTTTCTAAACCGGGTGATGCCGAATATCGGCAGGAGAGGGAGAAAATGGTTCGCTAATCGTTATCACGGAAAGGTTCTCACCCATGAGCAAGCTGAAGCCGTTTTTACGATAAGTAAAGAGATACACTTGCGTGAAATCGAACATGTTATCCCCTATCCGATTGCGAGGGATTTTTTGCTGAAAACTCCGCTTGAGATTGCAGTTTACGAATGCGGCTGCAGGCATGCAAGAAGGGATCATTGTGAGCCGACGCAGGTTTGCTTGGTGATCGGGCAGCCTTTTGTCGACTTCGTTCTCGAACACAATCCCCGTTCGAGCAGAAAGATAACGAAGGAGGAAGCGCTTGAAATCCTTAGAGAAGAGCATGAAAGAGGTCATCTGCATTCAGCTTGGTTCAAAGACGCTTGCTTGGATAGGTTCTACTCGATTTGCAATTGTTGCAAGTGCTGCTGCGGAGGAATAGAGGCTATGGTTAAGTATGGAACTCCGATGATGGCATCCTCGGGCTACGTCGCTTTCGTGGATAAAGAAGCTTGCAGAGCTTGTGGAGTTTGTGTGGAAGCTTGTCCCTTCGAAGCTCTTTTCTTGGAAGAGAATGGTGTTTCGCTGATCTGGGAAAGGTGCATAGGTTGCGGGGTGTGCGTTGCTCGATGCAAATTCGATGCGATTTCACTCGTCAGGGATGAAACGAAAGGTGAGCCATTGGACGTGAGAATTTTATAACGACATATTTTTATTTCCGCAAGTTTTTCCGCAGTCCATGGGTAAAACCATAGCCGAGAAAATACTCAGCGAAAAGAGCGGGAAGGATGCTTACGCTGGTGACATCGTCATAGCAAAGGTTGATAGGATAGCTTTGCAAGACGGAACAGCTCCTTTAGCGATAAGGCAGGTTGAAAAGCTCGGATTGGAAGTTAAAGCAGCGAAGATAACTCACTTTTTTGTCGATCATGCAGCTCCTTCTCCAAGAAAGGAGTTGAGCAACGATCAGAAGCTAATAAAAGAGTTCGCTGAGAAAGTTGGGGCTGAGTTCAACAAACCCGGGGAGGGGATAATTCACCAGCTTATGGTCGAAAGATACGTAAATCCCGGAGATCTCATTGTTGGAGCAGATTCGCACACTTGCACCTACGGAGCCCTTGGAGCTTTTTCCACTGGAATGGGATCGACAGACATAGCGATAGCGATGGCTTTGGGAAAGAATTGGTTTAGAGTTCCTGAGAGCTTTAGAATAGTTGTCGAGGGTGAATTCCAAAAAGGTGTTTTCGCGAAGGATCTTATACTCTGGATAATAGGAGAGCTTGGTGTGGACGGAGCGACTTACAAAGCTTTGGAAT
Source organism: Ferroglobus sp. (assembly GCA_015520115.1). Classification (GTDB taxonomy): domain Archaea; phylum Halobacteriota; class Archaeoglobi; order Archaeoglobales; family Archaeoglobaceae; genus Ferroglobus. The sequence goes on along the minus strand of WAQS01000086.1, from coordinate 6,895 downwards.
TTCACGGCGAAACGATTGATAAGCTCGACATTGACTCTCGACTGACAATGGCGAACATGGCTATAGAGTGCGGAGCAAAAGCCGGACTTTTCAAGAGCGACGAAGTCACGAGGAAATTTTTGATAGAGAGGGGAAGAGGAGAGAAGTTCAGGGAGATAAAGCCTGACGAGGATGCGGAGTACGAGAAGGAGATGTACTTCGACGTTTCCGATTTAACTCCAATCGTAGCTAAGCCGCATCAGGTTGATAACACAGCAAGAATTGAGGAAGTTGAGGGGACGAAAGTGGATCAGGTTTTTGTGGGAACTTGCACCAACGGAAGGCTTTCGGATTTGGAAGTTGTTGCGAGGATTTTGAAGGGAAGAACTGTTCACAAAGACGTTAGGTTACTCGTCGCTCCGGCAAGCAGGGAAGTTTACATGAAAGCCCTTGAGAAGGGTTACATTCAAGAGATAATCAAAGCTGGCGGAGTCGTTTTACCTCCGGGTTGCGGACCTTGCGTGGGAATTCATCTGGGAATTCTCGCTGACGGAGAGGTTTGTTTGTCAACTCAAAACAGGAACTTCAAAGGAAGAATGGGGAATCCGAACTCCGAAATTTATCTATCCTCCCCAGCTACAGCAGCTGCTTCGGCGATAGAAGGGAAGATAGCAGATCCAAGAAAGTACCTCTAAATTTTTATTCCGATTAGTAATAAGCCCTTTGAACATGGACATAGCCGAGGAGATCAGAAGGCTTGAGGAGGAAATAAGGAGAACTCCCTACAACAAAGCTACCGAACATCACATAGGCAGGCTTAAAGCCAAGCTTGCAAGGCTTAGAGAAGAGGCTGAGAAGCAGAGGAGGAAGAAGAGCGGAGAAGCTTATGCGATAAAAAAGGAGGGAGATGCTACAGTCGTTTTAGTCGGCTACCCTTCAGTTGGAAAATCAACACTCCTCAACGCTTTAACTGGAGCGAAAAGCGAAGTTGCTGATTACGCTTTCACAACTCTAAAACCAACCCCCGGAATGCTCGAATACAAAGGAGCGAAGATTCAGATAATAGACGTTCCCGGAGTTATAGAGGGTGCTTCTCAGGGAAGAGGAAGGGGGAGGGAAATTCTCTCGGCTATAAGAGTTGCGGATCTCATCGTCATCGTAGCTGACGTTTTCAGCGTTCACACGATCGACCTCGTCAAGAGGGAGCTTTACAATGCAGGTTTCAGATTGAACGAGAAAAAGCCCGAGGTTTACATAAAAAAGACTGTCACGGGAGGGATAAACATAAAATCCACCGTCAAACTTTCCCTGAGCGAGGAAACGATAAAGTCCATACTCAGAGAGTACAAAATTCACAGCGGGGAGATTTTAATCAGGGAGGACGTGACGATAGACAGGTTGATAGATGCTATCCTTGACAACAGGGTTTACGTTCCAGCAATAACGGTTGTGAACAAAATCGATCTATACCCGAATGCGGAAATTCCGAAAGATGCCATACCGGTTTCTGCCGAGAAGAGGATAAACCTCGACAGGCTTGTAGAAGAAATATACAAAAAACTTGAGTTCATCAGAGTTTTCCTTAAACCTCCGGGTGGAAAGGTTGAGGAGGAACCGATGATTTTGAGAAAAGGAGCGAAAGTCGAGGACGTTTGCAGAAGATTGCACAGAGATATGGTCGAGAATTTCAGATACGCCAAAGTATGGGGAAAGAGCGTGAAATTCGACGGGCAGAGGGTTGGATTGGATCACGTTCTCGAAGATGGGGATGTAGTTACGATCTACGCCAAATAGGTTAGGGTTTGAGAAGCTCTTTGATTATTGAAAGGGTAGAAATTTTTGCTATATAGGGAACGCTTCCTCCCCCAAGAACGACGACGAGCTTTTCATCGCAGATTTTCTTTGTCGCCTCTTTGACTATTTTCGCTATCTCCACGTACTCATTTACCGTCAGCCCTATGTCTCCGTAATCTCCGACGTGAGTGTCATGTCCGAAGTACCAGAAAATCAAGTCGGGGGAGAACTCTTCAGCTCTTTCAGCAAATTCTCTAACCAAGTCCACGTACTCCCTTCTGCTCAGTCCGATATAGCTTCTGTCTATTTTCAGACCATCCGGACTTTCGAAGTCGCTTGCACAAATGCAGTAGTGCAGAACCTTACCGTCGTCCTTAACGAGTTCTCTCGTCCCGTCTCCGTGGTGAGCATCCGTGTCGACAATTGCGAATTTTGCATCGCTGTGCTTTTCTCTGATGTTGGTTATGGCTAAAACGACATCGTTGAAGCAGCAATACCCCCAGAAGATCCTCCTTCCGGAGTGATGTCCTCCAGCTCCTATGTAGCAGAAAGCGTTTCTGAGTTCTCCTTCGTAAACCATTTCAGTTGCTTTAACAACCCCTCCGGCAGAGTGCCAAGCGGTGGAGCATAAAGGATCAGCCTTGACACCCTCAAGCAACTCTGGCTCGTGAACCTTCAAAATTAATTCTTCGTCAACCTCCGGACACTCGATCAATTTGAAGTTTTCGAAGCTCTTCAGCTCTTCGAAAGCTTCTGGAAAATCTTTGAGTCTTGTGCCGACAGTTAAGTAGCTCCTTCTGCTAAAACTTATGTGATAAAATACTCCCGTTGGCTTCACAAATTGAGTGAAGTTGCAGAAGTTAAAACGTTTTCCAAATACAAATTGTATTAAAACCATGGTATAGTGGCTAAAAAGGTTTTGAAAAAATTTAAATTGTTTTCAATTACCATTGTTTACAGAGCGGAGGTGATCAAACTTGGAGAAAGACATTGAAAGTTTGCCCTACACCGAATTTATTAGGGAACTCATGAACCCCGAAGAGATCTTCGAAAAACCCGAGCCACTTAAGGGGATAAGAGTTCTTGACGTTGGAACGTTAATCTTCGGACCAATGGTTGCAACGTACTTGGCTGAATTCGGGGCTGAAGTGATTCACGTGGAAATGCCGGGAAGAGGAGATACGATGAGACCTCTTACGCCTTTTGCGGATTTCCACAAAGGAGTTCTTGCCGCAGGATTTGAGGCTACGAACAACAGCAAGTACCACGTCGCTATTGACATGAGGACTCCTGAAGGAAAGGAGCTGATTTACAGGCTTGTTAGGAAATGCGACGTTCTTGTCGAGAATTATCGTCCCGGAACTCTCGACAGATGGGGTCTCGGCTACAGACAGCTCAGCAAGATAAACCCGAGGCTCGTTTACATAAGCATGTCCGGCTTCGGTCAATGGGGTCCTTGGACGATGAGACCGAGCTACGATGCGGTAGCTCAGGCAACTTCTGGATTAATAGAGATTACCGGTTTTCCTGATGCGATTCCGTTAAAAGCCGGAGCTTGGATTGGCGATTACTACGGAGCTTTGATGGGTGCTTTTGCCGTTATGGTAGCTTTGTACTGGAGAGAGAAAACAGGAGAGGGTCAGTACATCGATCATCCGCAAGCTGAGAACTTGATCAGAAACATGGACTGGACCTGGCTTTACATCTATCTCACCGGAAAGAACAGGGAGAGGACTGGAAACAGAGATGTGGCGATAGTTCCTTCGGACATCGTAAAAGTGAAGGACGGTTTTGTTGCTGTCGCAGCTTTCAGCGAGGACGAGTTCATGGGGTTGTGTGAGGCTATGGGTAGAATGGACCTGTTCGAGAAGTACGCAAGCGTAGAGGAGAGGTTGAAGGAGGAGAATCAGAAGGTGATTTACGAAGCTTTACACAGCTGGGCTAAGGATAAGACCGTAAACGAGATCATAGAGAAAGCTGAAAAGTTCGGATTTTCAGCTGCCAAGGTTATGAGTTCGAAGGATCAGTACGAGGACGAGCACTGGAGAGCAAGGAAATCAATCTGGATTCACGAAGATCCGATTTTTGGAGAACTTGCTGAGGTTAGTCCAGTTCCAAAGCTGAGCGAAAGTCCGGGGAGAATTAAATGGGCTGCTCGACCGAATGGTATCGACAACGAGCACGTTTTCATAAGACTGCTTGGATTAACGAAGGAAGAGCTTGAGGAGCTTTACAAGAAGGGCGTCATAGGCAAGTGGGACGAAAACGTACCTTGGAGCTGTCCGCCCAAGGATTGGGATGGTAAGAGCGGTTTGTTCTATCCGTGAGGTGGTAGAATGGAAGAGATGAGCTGGGCTGACTGGGCGAGGGAAAATACCGATCCGAGAAAAGCCCACCTAAAGCCGGAAGCTCTTGAGGATGTCGTCGTCCTCGATTTGAGCTACGGAAGCTTTGCTGGATTGTACGCTTCCTCTCTTTTAGCCGAGTACGGGGCTAAGGTTATAAGGATAGAACCTCCAGAGGGAGATATAGCGAGAAAAATGACTCCCTTTGGAATAAAGCACAAAGACACGGGTTTGGCTTACATAGTAGAGGGAAGGAACAAGTACCACATCACCCTCGACATAACAAAAGAAAAGGGAAGAGAGCTGCTCAAAAAACTCGTTAAAAAAGCTGATGTGCTGATAGAAACCTATCCTCCCGGTTACATGGACGAGCTCGGAATTGGCTACAGACAGCTCAGAAAGATAAATCCGAAACTTATCTATTGCGCTATTCACAGCTTCGGACATTTCGGACCTAAAGCAAAAACGAAGATGAGAGATTACGATGTAATCGATCAGGCGATGGGTGGCATAGTCTGGACGACCGGAATTCCCGAAGATTACGAGGAATATCCGGAGCATACGAGGGTTCCGACGAAGCTCGGAAACTGGATGGGCTGGTATGTAGGAGGAGGATTCGCGGCTTTCGGGATAATGGTCGCCTTGTTCTGGAGGAGGAAGAGCGGTAAGGGGCAGTTCATTGACGTTGCTCCGCCAGAAGCGATGGCAAAAGTAACGAACTACTACATTCAGTACTACCACTACAGAAGGAAGGTTATAAGCAGGGTTGCGAACTTCGATCCGGCTGTTTTCGTTTACACTTTGGCAAGAGCCAAGGACGGAATGGTCTTCATGGCTGGTTTCAGCGACATAAACTTCTACGCTTTAACGCAAATAATAGGAAGACCTGATTTGCGAGAGAAGTACCCGACGATAAAGGAAAGGCTAACTCCAGAAAACTGGCCGGTCTGTTTGGCTGAGATAGAAAAATGGAGTAGAGAGAGGACGGTTAAAGAAATCATCGATGCATTCATGGCGTACACCGGTGAAGGAACTGCTGTGGCTGGAGAAGTTCTAAAGCCGATAGAAACGTTCAAGGAAGAAAACTTCTGGGACAGAGGAATTTTCCAGGAAATCGAAGACCCAGAATACGGAAAGCTTGTAATCCAGAGCGTTGTTGCTAAAATGGAAAAGACTCCCGGAAGAATAAAGTGGGTCTGCAGAAAGGTTGGAGCAGACAACGACTACATCTATAAAGAGTTCTTAGGTCTGAACAAGAGCGATTTGGAGGAGTTGAAAAAAGAAGGAGTTATCTAACACCTATTTTTTAATATTTTCCGCAGCAAGCACGAGCAGAGATATTATTAAGGTGTACACCCCGTAGAGCATAACTCCGGCAAATTTGAGTATAATCGCTGATATAAATCCAGCAACTATCGAAGCTCTCGCTCTTTTAATTCTCTCCGAAAACACTCCAATTGTGGCTGGAAGCAAGCAGAGGAGAATTGCTGAAGACATAACAGAGAGCTCGACTATGTAGCTGAACCTGAAATAAGCGAAAATTCCGACTATCACAGATAAGATGACGACGAAAATCTTTCCGTAGAAAACACCCTCTTCTTTGAGAATGTCCCTCGAAATCATCGACGCCAAGCTCAGAATTATGGAGTTAGCCGTAGTTATCGCCGCAGCTAAAATGCTTAAAGCGAGAATCAACCCGGCAAACTCCGGAATTTTGGTGATGAATACCGGGGTTACGTCGTCTCTGTAACTGATCTCTGGAAAGTTTCCTTGAATGGTTGCAATTTTCAGGGTTATTCCCATGAAGGTCACGATGAAGGTGTAAATTAACCCGAAGAGTCCGAAGAATACGACCATCTTTTTCAAATCTTTCTCCGACTTCGGAATGAAAACTCTCTGCACAACCTGCGGATTTGTTAAAGCGAAGAAGAACCACGGAACCGTCAGAGCGATGAATCTTTCAGCAGTCCAAATCTTGTTCGGTACTTGGAGTAGGGAGCCAAGGGAAGAGGATTCTTCCAAGACGTTTCCGTTAACGAAAGTTAAAGCTAAAGCTAATGCGACAAATCCAGCTAAGAGCATTATGACTCCTTGGACAGCGTCTGTCCAAGCGACTCCCCTCAAACCACCTATTAAAGCCCAGAAAGCTATGAGGAAGACAGCGATTATCAAAGCGTTATGAAAGCTTAAGCCGACAGTTTTTTCCAAAATCAACGAAACTCCGATGATTTGAGCGGAGGTGTAGGGAATCAGAGCTACAACTGGAATGATAGATGCAAGAATTCCTTCAGATTTGCCGTACTTCTTGGATAACATCTCCGCTGGCGTGACAACACCGTTATCCCTTGCAAACCTCCACATTTTCGGAGCGAAGTAGGAGAGGAGGAAGAGGGTTCCAACCAGATAAAAAAGCTCGAAAGCAGCAGCTCCAACTCCAGTGGCGTAACTTAAACCGACGAGCCCCACCATCATAAAAGCCGAATATGTTGTGGCGGCATAAGTTAAAGCTGAGATTATTCCGCTTACGTTTCTTCCCGCTATAAAATACTCCTCGTGAGTTTTGAAACCGTACTTTCGGGAATAAATCGCTAAAGCGGTTCCCGCAATTACGTAAGCGATGAGAAGCGCGTAGAAGCTATTCAACTTCCCACCTCCTCATCGAGATGTAGATTAGATAAAGTGCCGTCACAGCGAACCAGTAGAAGTAAGCCGCAAGGTTGCTACTTTTCAGGGAGATAAAGGGTAGGAGCATTGCCAACAGAACGATGATTATATCC
>WAQS01000085.1 GCA_015520115.1 Ferroglobus sp. | reverse complement strand
GTAAGCATCCACGAATTCGGAAAGTTGTCTACGAGCAGCATAAAAAAGGCGATAGAAGAGGGAAGATTTACCGGTTTGGACGATCCGAGATTGCCGACTTTAAAGGCTTTGAGGAGAAGGGGCTTCGAGCCCGAAGCCATAAGGAACTTCTTCCTCTCCCTCGGAGTTGGCGAAAATGACGTGAGCGTGAGTATGAAAAACCTCTATGCCGAGAACAGAAAAATAGTCGACAAAAAAGCCAACAGATACTTCTTTGTTTGGGATCCCGTGGAGGTAGAGATAAAAGGTTTGGAAGAAAGGGAAGTGGAAGTTCCGCTCCATCCAAACAAGAAAGAAAAGAGGGTTCTGAGAGGGGAGAGAAGAGTGTATCTAACAAGAGACGACTTCGAGAGGTTTAAAGGGAAAGAAGTGAGGCTGAAGGACTTCTGCAACATACTGCTTAGGGAGGATTTCAAAGCCGAATTCATAAGCTTCGAACTTAAAGAGGCTAAGAAGGGGAAGAACATAATTCACTGGCTTTCCAAGAGTCAGGCATTGAAATGCAGAGTGCTCGGAGTGGAAAGAGATTACGAAGGCTTTGTGGAAAGCAACGTTATTGGAGAAGTCGATAAAGTCGTTCAGTTCGAGAGGTTCGCGTTCTGCAGAATAGAAAAAGCAAGCGAAGAAGAAGTTCTGGCTATCTACACCCACCCATAGATCAAAACTCCACCTCCAAAGGGTAGTGGCAAGCAACCAACCTATCCTCGACTTTTTCAAGTTCCGGCTCCTCTCTTCTGCAAACATCCTTTGCGAAGGGGCATCTTGGAGAGTACCTGCATCCTTTTGGAATTTCTCTCGGATTCGCTATTTCCCCGATTACATCTATTCTGATCTTTTTCTTCACGAAGGAAGGTACTGCGGAGAGTAACGCTGCTGTGTAAGGATGCATTGGTCTTTTCACAATGGAATCAACTTCTCCCATCTCCACAATCTTTCCGAGGTACATCACAGCTATTCTGTCTCCAATAACCCTCGTTATACTCAGATCGTGAGTTATGAAGATCATCGACTGGTTTAACTCCTTCTTAAACCTTAGCAGAAGTTCGAGTATCGCCGCTCTCAAAGAAACATCTATCTGCGAAACCGGCTCGTCAGCAACAACGAATTCTGGCTTTAGAATCATCGCTCTTGCAATAGCAACCCTCTGCCTCTGCCCACCGCTGAGCTGATGGGGGAAGCGGTTGAAGAATTGTTCAGCCGGCAATCCGACCTTGTTCAGCATGTCTTTGGCTATTTCTTCAGCTTCCTCCCTTGTAGCAAGTTCATGTATCAAAAGCGGATCGATTAAATGCTCCCCTATCGTCATTCTCGGATTAAGGGAAGCGTAAGGGTCTTGAAAAACCATCTGAATGTGCTTTCTTATTTCCCTAAGCTCATCCCCTTCCAAGTGTGTTATGTCCCTCCCTTTGAAAATTATCCTCCCATCGCTCGGCTCCTCAAGCTTTACAATCATCCTTCCAGTCGTAGTTTTCCCACAGCCAGATTCTCCAACGAGACACAAAACCTCTCCCCTACCCACTTCAAAACTTACCCCATCAACGGCTCTAATAAACTCAAGCTTCCTCGCAAACAGCGTCTCTATGAAGGATTTTTGAACGGGAAAGTACTTCTTAAGGTTCTCAACTCTTAACATCTCCCTCACCGTACAACCAGCATTTCACGATCCTGTCCTCAACATTTATCGAAACCGGCTCCTTCTCACATATTTTCATCGCCTTAGGACACCTATCTCTAAACCTACATCCTTCAGGGGGGTTCACGAGATCCGGAGGAGAGCCCGGAAGGGGCTTTATTTCTCTATCAAGCCATAGATCTGGAACCGAAGAGATCAAACCAGCCGAATAAGGATGTAACGGCTCGTTAACAACCTTATCCGCATCTCCATACTCGACTATCCATCCGGCGTACATCACAGCAATTTTGTCGCTTCTCTCAGCCGCAAGACTGAAATCGTGAGTTATAAGCAAAATCGACCTCTCCCCCTTCTTTAGTTCTTCCAGTAAATCCATAATCTTCTCCTGAACTATGACGTCAAGAGCCGTAGTTGGTTCATCAGCTATTAGAAGCTTCGGATTCATAGCTACAGCCATCGCTATAACAACCCTCTGCCTCTGCCCGCCGCTGAGCTGATGTGGGTAATTATAGAACATCTCAGCTGGCAAACCAACACTTTCAAGCGATTTTTTGGCAATTTCTTCAGCCCTTTCCTCCTCAACTCCGTGTTCGGTCAGCATCTCAACGAACTGATCCCCAACTCTTTCCAACGGATCCAAACTCGTCATCGGATCTTGAAAAACCATTCCTATGTCCTTTCCTCTGATTTTTCTCATCTCCTCCTCGCTTATTTTCAGCAAATCTTTACCCTCGAAAATTATGCTTCCAGAAGTTATTCTCCCCGGTTTTCGAATTAACCTCATTATCGAATAAGCGAGGGTGCTCTTTCCGCAGCCAGACTCCCCGACAATCCCCACAAATTCACCTCTATTAACGTTTAAGCTAACTCTATCCAACGCTTTCAGAACTCCCCTGCTCGTTCTGAATTCGGTGACGAGATCCCTTACTTCGATTATCATCTCTCCTCCCTCGCGAGGTACTTCTCGCTTAAAGCCTCACCAACCAAAGCGAAGCCAAGAGATAGAAGCATTACCATTAAACCGGGAAACGTTATCATCCACCAGTAGCCTGCCGGAAGGTAAGGCTTACCAGAGCTAAGATCGAAACCCCAGTCTGGAGTTGGAGCTGTGACTATGAATCCAAGGAAACTTAAACCCGCTTCAGTGATAATAGCATCGGCAACGCTTAAGGAGAAGACGACGATGACCGTCGTAGCGACGTTGGGAAATATGTACTTCCTTAGAATTCTTGCGTTGCTTGCTCCAGAAACTTTGGCTGCCTCTACAAACAACCTCGTTTTTATCGAAAGAGTTTGCCCCCGAATCATTCTGAAATACGTGGGAATGTAAACGACAGCTATGGCAACCATGGCGTTGAAAACGCTCGGTCCTAAAACAGCTGCAATAGCTATAGCCAAAATAAGGCTCGGAAAAGCGTAAAGACTGTCCATTATCATCGAAAGCACTCTATCAAGCTTTCCACCATAGTATCCAGAAATTAAGCCAAGAGGGACTCCGACGAGCATAGAAAGGAGAGATGCAGAAAATACGACGATAAGAACCACTCTCGCCCCGTACACAACCCTTGAGAATATATCTCTCCCAAGGTTATCAGTGCCCATTATGTGCTCGGCACTCGGAGGCTGCAAAACATCTCCTGTCGATTTTGTCGGGTCGTAGGGAGCTATGAAAGGAGCAAAAATTGCCATAAATACCACAGCGGAAATTATAGCCAGTCCTGCATAAAGCATTCTGTTGCTCATCAGTACCTCACCCTCGGGTCGAGTAAAGCGTATATCACATCAACTATCAAGCTAATCAAAGCGACAAAGAGAGCGTAGAACACTATAGCCCCCTGAACGGAGGGATAGTCTCTGTACTGAATTCTTTCAAGGAGGAAAGTTCCCATTCCGGGCCACGAGAACGTTGTTTCTGTCAAAACCGCTCCCGCTAAGAGGATGGCAAACTGCAAACCCATTAGCGTTACCACCGGAATGAACGCGTTTTTCATCGCATGGAATATCACCTTCCTCTCCCTAACCCCCCTTGCTCTGTAAGCCATTATGAAATCCTGATTCAGCACGTCTATCAGGTTGTTTCTCACTATCCTCGTGTAAGCTCCGCTGAGAACTATTCCGAGAGTTATCGAGGGTAAAATTAGGTGGCTTAGAGCGCTAACCAAAGCGTTGAAATTTAACGTCAACAAGCTGTCTATGACGTAAAGTCCGGTGATTCTTTCCGGAGCTAAACCGGCATCAATCCTACCCCCTATCGGTAAAAGTCCAAGGTAAACTCCGAAAATCATCTGCAAAAGCATACCGAACCACGGAATGAAAAGGGTGTAAGCGAAAACGCTGTAAAGTCTGAGGGAGGCATCAACTTTCGTACCCCTTCTAAAAGCAGCTATTGAGCCAGTAATTATACCTATGAGAACGCTTATGGTGAAACCGAAAATCGTCAATTCAAGAGTTGCTGGAAACCTATCCGCTATTTCCTCTATCACCGGTCTTCTACCCCAGATTAGAGATCTGCCGAAGTCTCCATGGGCTATATTGTAAAGATATTCGATGTACTGAACGACTATTGGCTTGTCCAAGCCAGCTTCCTTTCTGAGTTTTTCCAGAACTTCTGGCGGAACTTTCTGTCCAACCATCGCCGCTATGGGGTCTCCGGGAAGAATCCTGAGGATAAAGAAGACTACAGTTAGCAAGATCAGTACTGTCGGAATCACAAGCAGAGCTCTTGTGATTATGTATGTTCTTAGAGAAGACATTGCCTTCAACTATCTATTGCGTTTTAAAAAAGTTCTGTAAATAAAAAATAGTGGAAAATCTTTACTCCTCCCAATATAACGTGTAGTATCTGAATATCATCGTCGGGTCGAGGGTTATTCCGCTTATGTTCTCCTTAGCAACAAGGGACAGCTGTCCTTGGACGAGCGGTATTATTGGAGCGTCTTCAGCAAGGATTCTCTGCACTTCCTCATAGTACTCCGCTCTCTTAGCCTGATCAGTCTCCACTGAAGCTTTTTCAAGCAACTCATCAACCTCTGGGTTGCTGTACGGATAGCCAAGCCATCTGTTAGCTCCGCTCTTTAGGAACGGAGTCGTGTAGTCGTCGGGATCGATGTAGTCCGGATACCAGCCGAAGAGGGATGCCATCATAGCTCCCTTTCTTGCGTAGTCGACATAGGTCGACCACTCGGCACTCTTTAACTCAACTTCAATCATTCCGGTAGCCTCAAGCTGCTCCTTCAAAACCTGAGCGAGGTCTTTTTCTGTATCTCCGTAATGCGTCGGAGTCCACCAGAGCTCAATCTTTAGCTTGTTCTCCTCGCTGTATCCTGCCTGTTGCAACAGCTGCTTAGCTAATTCGATGTTTCCATCCCCGTACTTCTCTTTGAAAGCTTCTATGTGACTCCACATTCCCATCGGCACGAGAGAGTAAAGCGGTGCCCAGGTGCCAAGGTAAACCCTCTTCGAGATGTCTTCTCTGTCGATGGCGGCAGCAATAGCTTGCCTAACGAGTTTGTTGGCTGTCGGGTATCCGTAGGTTTCATTGCCGTTCAGCACGAGATACCTTATTGCTCCTCCCGGAACCTCGTAGACTTTAAGTCCGCTCTTCTTCTTGAGGGATTCGAGATCCACAGGATTGAGCGTTCTCCAAGCTATATCCACCTCTCCTTTCTCGATTGCAAGCCTCAAGGTTGTTGCGTCCGCGTAGAACTTGACAATTATTCTCTCAGTCTTCGGCTTCTCTCCGAAGAAGTTCTCGTTTGCTTCAAGCACGAGCTCCTGATCTCTAACCCACTTGACTATCTTGTAAGGTCCAACTCCACCAGCTGTTTGATCCGGATCTATCTCGTCTGGCTTGTAGTTCGGATGAACCGGGAAGTAGGGCGGCGTGGCTGTTAAAGCTAAGAAGTACGCTACTGGCTTTTTCAGGACGAACTTGAGAGTGTAGTCGTCTATCGCTTGCACATCCTCAACAAAGTCCGTTACAAGCCACGAGGGGTCGCCGGCAATCTTCATAACTCTCTTTATGCTCCTCTCAAAGTCTTTAGCCGTGCAAGGCGTTCCATCAGCAAATTTCAAGTCTTTCCTGAGGTAGAAGATGTAAACCTTACCACCCTCCTGTATCTCGTAGCTCTCAGCCAAGTAAGGCTCAAGTTCCGTTGTTCCCGGCTTGTACCTCATTAAGCCACCCATTACGTTGTTCATGACTTCCCACGTGAAGAAGTCGTAAGCATTCGCTGGATCAAGCTCTGTAATCTTGTCAGTTACACCTATTACAATCGTCTTCTTTTCCTTAGCTTCTACTTTTTTCGGAGTTTCAGTAGCCTTCGGTTTTTCAGCTGGCTTTTCCGCTGGTTTCTCTGGTTGAGCACAGCCAACGAAAGCAACTGCCAAGATCAGCAAAATCGTCACTGCAACCAAACCCTTTTTCATTTTAAATCACCCAAACATGATTTGATACTTTAAAATAATAAACTTTCCTATCTTAAATTGTAACAAATAAATTCTGATCGAATAATTTCAGTTAATAAATTTTACTAATCGAAGCTGAAAAACTTAAAATATC
>WAQS01000084.1 GCA_015520115.1 Ferroglobus sp. | reverse complement strand
GAGAGTTCTACCACTTCTAAGAGAAGATTAAAATACTCTGAACGATAGCTCGAAACTAATGGAGGAATCCCTGCTTGAGGTGGAAGTGGCTGGATTGAAAATGAGAAATCCTATCATCCTCGCAAGTGGCATTCTCGGAAGTTACGCTTCTTCCCTCAACAGAATTTCAGAGCATGCCGGAGCAGTAATTTCGAAAAGTGTTGGTGTAGAAGAAGTGGAAGGTTACAAAAATCCCGTTGTGGTGAATTATTCCCACGGCATAATTAACGCCATCGGCTTATCATCTCCGGGAGCTGTTAAGTTCGCAGAGGAACTGAAAGCTTACAAAGGAAGCGCTCCGCTAATAGTAAGCGTTTTCGGCTCATCTCCTGAGGATTTCGTTGAAGTAATTTCTCATTTCCCCTTCGCTTCAGCTTTTGAGCTGAACCTCAGCTGTCCTCACTCTGAGAAGTACGGATTGACTGTTGGCTCAGACCCGGATCTTGTGAAAGAAATCGTAAAAAATGCTAAGAAAGCCACGAATAAGCCAGTTTTCGCCAAAATTTCGGCAAACGTAGATGTTGTTGAGGTGGGAAAAGCCGTTGAAGAGGGAGGAGCAGACGGAATCGTGGCGATAAACACGGTAAAAGGTATGAGAATAGACATCTTCACGAAGAAGGCTATTCTAAGTAACATCAGCGGAGGTGTGAGCGGGTCTGCCATAAAACCGATAGCGATAAAATGCGTCTGGGATCTTTACGAGGAGCTTGAAATTCCAATTATAGGATCCGGTGGAGCAACAACTTGGAGGGACATTATCGAGTTCATGTTGGCTGGAGCTTCTGCCGTGGAAGTGGGGAGCGTAATGTACTATTCCCTGAGGGCGATTTACAGCTTAAAAGAAAGTCTGATAGCTTACGCAAGGATGGTAAACTGCAAATTGGAGGAGTTAATAGGTGCTGCCCACGGCTAACTTCCAGAAAAGTACCTTTCGAGGACCTTCTTCTGACCCCTCCTCAAAATTTCAGATAAAGTTGAAGGTGCTATATTCAATTGCGAGGCAAGTTCTTCAAGCTTTATCTTCTTTGGGAAATCGAAGTAACCTTTTTCCAAGGCTATTTTTAGAATTTCTTCCTCTCTGAGCGTTACTTTATCCTTCTCCCCAAATCTGCCCTTGTAAATTATCTCGAACTCGACTCCTTCCTTTTCCAATTCCCTCGAAAGCTTAATGAAGCTGTCTTCGTCGCAAATTATGTTCCACGTAACGTTATCTTTTTCGAGGACGGCTGAAGATATCAAACAACCCGATTTGAGTATAGTCAAAGCCACATGACACGTGTGACCTTTGAAGAGTATCTTCACTTCATCTTTAGCAACTGGAGAAAAAACGCACGTAGCTGGCAATTCACTCAGAATTTTTTCGATGTTTCTCGCTTTCAGGTCAATGAGACTTCTAAGCTCTTCGTTGAACGTGCTCATTTTTTCAACCTTCACGACAGCTTCATCCAAGACTCTCCTAACTATCGAAAGCTGGCAATCCGGAGGAGCGGGAGTTTTTATCTGAACTTCGATCATCTAAGATAGCTTTTTTAAATGGTTTTAAAAATTGTTCGAATATTCAAAACTCCCCGCAAACCTCCGCAACATTTCCTATTCTGGGACTTTGTCAAAAAGAAAAAAATCCCTCCAAGCAGCTGAAGGAGCGTAAACACTTCTCATTCGGAAGTCTCCGTTAATTCTTTTAGGAGTAGTCACAGTTCTCCTCTCTCAACGACTTTCGGGTCGATCTTCCCTTGATGGAAAGCCGTGCCAATTATAACGCCGTAAACGCCCATTTCTTTAACTCTATCCAGATCTTCTGGCTTTAAACCTCCTCCGGTAATTACTCTGTGACTCAAGATGTCAAGAGCTTTTTCCAGAAGTGAAAAGTCGAAGGAATACGTTCCGACGGAGTGAATAGGAAGAACTATCACAGCTTTCAGCTTTAGGCTGTTTAAATATTCGAGAAGGTCTTCAACACTTCCAAAGCTTTTGGATGCATCAAGCAACCTCTCCTTAACGTCAACGCTTACTATGCAAGATTCAAAACCCTCAAGCTTCCTCACGTCGAAAGTTTCCGTAGCGAAAATCGGAGTAAAGCTGTAATTCAAAGCCTCCTCGACGCTTTTAAAACCTCCGTCGACGATAAGCTCCACGCTCCTTCCAATCTCATCTATAACCGCCAGATTGCTTCCTTTTCCTTCGATTCTATCCAAATCGGCGACGTAAGCTCTCTTAACTTTCAGCTCTTTGAAAAACTCTCTTAAATTGCTACTTTTTACAACCTTACTTACCTTTTCGATCGGTACGTACTCCTCCCTTTTTCCGCTTTTACCCCATACAACTAAGCTGTCCATCACATCCACAGCCAAGTACACTTTCATGCATCGAAATATTTGGTAACAAATAAATACCCTTTTTCCGAGCTTTTTGTGATGAAAGTCCTCGTGTCACCAATGAGTTTGGAAGAAGCCATCGAATGCATAAAGGGTGGAGCGGATATAATAGATGTAAAAAATCCAGCTGAAGGTTCTCTTGGTGCGAATTTTCCCCACGTGATAAAGGAGGTTTCAGAGCTCGTAAAAAAGAACGGGAAGGAAGTCAGCGCGACGATAGGAGACATGGAATTCAAGCCGGGAACAGCAAGCTTGGCAGCTTTAGGAGCCGCTTTTTCCGGTGCGGACTACGTTAAAGTCGGACTTTACGGGGTGAGAAGCGAGAGGGAAGTTTACGAGATGATGAAAGAGGTTGTTAGAGCTGTCAAAGATTTCGACGAAGGCAAGAAAGTTGTTGCAGCAGCCTACGGGGATTACACGAGAATAAGATCGGTTTCGCCTTTCGATATTCCCGAAGCGTCCTACAAAGCTGGAGCAGACGGAATAATGGTGGACACAGCTATAAAAGATGGAAAGGATATTTTCAGCTTTATGAAGTTCGAAGAACTCGAAAGGTTTATCGAGGAGGCTCACAAAAGGGGAATGTTCTGCGCCATAGCCGGCTCGTTAAAGTGGGAGCATATCGAGATTCTAAAGAAACTAAATCCGGACATAATCGGTGTAAGAACGATGGTTTGCGAGAGCGGAAGAAATTCATCGATAAAAGCCGAACTTGTCGAAAAACTTACGCAAGCTCTAAGATAGAACAAAGCTCCCTCAGCTTTTGTTCCCCTTCTCTTGTGCCTTTAGCTATCAATATATCTCCGGAGAAGATTCGAGTTGAGGCAGTAGGTCGGGTGATCCATCTATTACCCCTTTTTATAGCAACCACGTGCATTCCGGTTTTGGTTTCTACCCTCGTCTCTCCAAGAGTTTTTCCAGCCAGCTCGGAGTTTTCTTTAACCTCAAGCATTGCTATCACCTCATCAGACTCCTCCATAGCTGTTTTGAAAATCGGATGAATCTCCTGCTTTTTGAGAACTATCTGAGCTATTCCCTTCGCAGCGTCAGCTATAAGCTCAGAAGAGTAAGCTATCTCAAGGAGCGCTATCAACGTCTTCATATCTTCGCTCTTTCTCATGTGCCTCCCGCTTTCGACAACCCACCTTTGAAGCTCGTACTTCAGCTCATCTATCTGATTCTCAAGAAAAGCAACTTCGTGAGCGACCTCTTCGTTGTAGTATATGACCGACGAGTAGCCAAGATCCACCGAAAGCTCCGATAGATTTTTCATGTCTATGAGAATGCTAACGGCAATTTTCAAGTCTTCGAGCTCAATTTCCGGCTTTCTGAACTCGCCAATCTCCCTGCACTCTACAATCTTGAAAAATTCTGGAACTCCGCTTATGTCCCCCCTCGCAAAAAGAACATCTCCTTTGTAAACTTTCGTGTCCCTTTTCGGATCAAATATCCACTCGAATCCTCTCTTTATCGCTATAACCCTCATCCCGGTTCTCGTGTGAAGTCTAACCTCTCCAAGGGTTTTTCCGTTAAGCTCGGAATCCTCCGAAACCGTAGCTCTGACTATAGTTTCCTCCGAGTGTAGGAGTATCTGATCAACAACTTCTTCGGAAAGTTTGAATCCCTTAAGGACGAGCGTGGCTATGTCTCCAGCCGCTTCACTGATTTTGTGGGCTGAGTGAGCAATCTGGAGGATAGAAGAAACCATTTCGGCATCCTGAATTCTCCTTGCAGAGAGAATGGAAGCTATTCTCAACTGATTCAAAAGCTCGTTAACTTCTTCTTCAAGCTCAAGAACCTCCTCCGCTATATCCTCATTATCGAAGAGAACTGCGGAATATGCAAGATCCACCATCAGCTCCGTCGTATCTCTTATTTCCACAATCAGATCTTTGACCGTACGAGGCATTTACTTATTGCTTTTCCGAGAAAATATTTAAGGATTTTGTTTACAGATTTCTACGAAGTTCTCTATCAGCTTCAAACCGACCTTCCCACTCTTTTCCGGATGAAACTGGACTCCTATGAAGTTGTTTTTCGCAACAGCCGAAGGAAACTCTATTCCGTAGTCTGTCGTGGCTATAACTCCTTCTTCAGCTCTGAAGTAGTAGGAGTGAACGAAGTAGAAGTAGCGATCTTTTATTCCCTCGAATATCTCGTGATCGCTATTCCTCACGATATTCCATCCCATGTGGGGAATTTTGCCAACGCTTTCGGGAAACTTCACAACTCTGCCTCTGATTATCTTCAATCCTTCATTTATCCCGCCCTCTTCGCTAACTTCGGCGAAAAGCTGCATTCCCAAGCATATCCCGAGAACTGGAACTTTTGCGTTCACAATTACGTATTTTAGATCGGCTAAATTTTTTATTGCCGCCGGAAAAGCTCCAACCCCCGGAAGAATTATTCCGTCCGCTGCACTTATTTCTTCGGCATTTCTCGTCACAACAGCCCTGTCAAATTTTTCCACGGCTTTCTTTATACTCTTGAGATTCCCAACTCCGTAGTTAACTATGGCAATCACGGGGGATAATTTCCTAAAAAGTTAAAAAACATTATTCTCGGGGATGCTTTAAGCAGTAAAATTTTTCGTTAGAGGTTGTCATTTCCGACTCTCCTCTCACCGAATTTCAACGCTATTGTCAAGAGAACTAAAGCCAGAGCAAGATACATCACTATTTCCCATATCTCGAAAACGCTTCCAACGGAAATCCTCGTTATAACTCCGGCGAAGGAGTGCTTGCTCGCAAAAGAAATTGCAATAACGCCAGCAGCAATCAGGGAAAAGAAGAGCTGACTTCTCTCCCTATCTTTAAAAATCAGTGATGTGAGTAAAGCGAAAGAGATGAAAATAAGATAGACAGAGAATGCCACGAGCGAAAACAGTGGTATGTTTGCTATCTCTATTCCGTTCAGATGTAGAAGAAGAAGCCATACGGCACTCAAAATCGTGGAAACGAGAAAAGCTGAAAAAATTTTGTAGAGGAGAATTTTCCTCTTGCTCATCGGTGCTACCATGAGGATCTCAAAGCTTCTGCTCTCGAATTCTTCAGTTGTGGAGTCTATGAGCAATCCAGAGGCTACTATTGCTGTTGTTATGACAAGAAGGGGTATCAAAGCCACGTAAATGAATTTAAACGCTACCGAGTAGTTTTTGTAGTAGTCCACCTTTTTTTCTGAAAAAACCCTTAGCTTCACGACTTCAATTCCGTTCATCTCTCTCAGCTTAAGTTCGTAAAGCTCAAGTTTCTCTTTTATGTAACTTGCGGCGATGAAAGTCGCTATCTCGTCTTTTGGCAAGTAGACAGTGACGAAGTTGTGGGAAGATACGTTCTCCTTAGGGAGATAAACTATCGCATCTATATTTCCCAGTTTGAAATCTCGCAAAGCATCTTCGAGATTAGCGTAGTTTATCCCCTTGATTACGGATTTCAAAATCGGACAGTCTCCAACAACGCCGATTTTTGCCTTGGAAAATTGAACGTATTGGGGAGAAGAGAGGAAAATCAGACCGTAGGTTACGAGGGAGGCAAAGGAAGCTGTAAATATTAGAAAGAAGATCAGGCTAACTATTGTTTTCTCCCTCACGAGCAGCCTGAGATCTTTCATTATCAGCTCCTTCATAGCGCCACCACCGCATTGTATGCGAAGTGAAAAGCGAAGGCTACGAAGAGAGCTACTTTAAATCCAAGCTTGCGGGTGAAGTAGAAGGAAAGAGAGGAGAGCAAATGAGCAAAGAGCGGTAAAAGCAGGAAAGATCCAAGAAGAAGCTCCCCATACTTCGAAAGTACGCTCCATAGCAGTAAGAATTTTTCGAAGGAGAAGAACGAGATTGGAAGGATTATCGCAGTTGTTAACTTTGGATTGGACTCTATTGCGCTGCACTTTAAAATCTCCTCGAAAAGAGCAAAGAAAGCTAAGAGGAAAAGAATCGGATAGAGGAAAGTGGTTGCTATGAACAGCAAGAAGAACTCGATTATCAACGCAGCTGAAACAAGGGAAATTCCTGCGAATGCCACACCAATCGGGTTTCTCGTAAGTCCTTTGAGGGAGTTTATGAACTTCTCACCAATGCTTGAGTAGGAGTAAGTTATTTCGGGAGACAAGGCGTTCGAACTCAGAATGAAGAGGAAAGCCGTGAGGATCAAAATTGGCAGCATGGAAAATAGGGTGTCAACCAAACTTACGCTTTCTTCGAAACTCTTCAAAAAGTACGTGATTGGAGAAATTTCGCTTAAAGGCAATCCTGTGAAAATCGCCGGAAGGAATAGGTAGGAAGTGACGAAGAGGTTGGAGGTTAGAAGAAGAAAAGTAGCCTCTCTGTAGCTCCTTGAGGAGAGGGAAAGAAAAGTCTGCAAAACGAACATGAAAACTATGACTGGAAATACGAAAAGAACTGCGTTAACTCTAAAAATGGCTGAAAGGAGAAGTAAGATAAAGAGCGAAAAAATCAAGTAAGGCAGGAGGATTTCGATGAGAATTCTGTGCTTGCTTTTCGGCAAAGTTAGAAGGATTTCTATCCTCCTATTTCTTATGTCTTCAAGAAGCGAGGATGTGTAAGCCTGCATAACGAAGTAAGCTGGAATTACGAAAATGAAGCCAGCGACGATTTTGTCAATGAGGGATGGGGGCTTAAAGTTCTCCGGAGTGACAAAACCACTCTCCTTTTTCGTTATCACCCCAATTTCCGGCAGAATTTTCTTCTCTTCTTCCTTACTAATTTCCTCTATCTTCGGTGGAGGTGTCTCTATAACCCGCTCGATCCTCTCCTCTCGCTCTTTTTCTGGAACTGGAGCTTTTCTTTCAAACGTTAGCGTGAGTTCCCTTTCGATATAAATCGGATAAACAAAAACAGGAAAAGCCCTAACCCCGTACTTTTCTTCGAGCATTTTCGTGTACTTCTCATCCAAATAATTCACGTAGTCATCCAAAGCTGCGATCGATTTCTCTTCTCCGGTGATGTAAACGTCGTAACCCACAATCTCAATGTCCGGATTTTCTCCTTCAACGAAAAGTGGACTTTCAACCTTTTCCGAAGATTTGTAAGTGTAGATGGCGTGAGAAGACTGAATGCCAAGATGAAAAGATGCATAAAAGGAGATCATAGCGAAAATTATCGCAAAATAAATTGGCTTAGCGGAACCTTTTCTTCTGAGCTTCTTCAGCTCGAAGCTGGAAAGCATAGCTTATGCACGCAACGTTTTTATTAATTAGTTTTCCTCGATAGGTTGTGGAAGTTGTCGTTGAAAATCTTAGAAAAGTTTACGGTAGTGTTGTTGCCGTGGACAACTTGAGTTTTGATGTTTCGAAGGGTGAAATTCTCGGAATTATAGGTGAGAACGGAGCAGGAAAAACCACAACACTCAAAATTTTGGCTGGGCTAATCGAGAAAACCTCTGGAGAGATTTACTACTTTGGAAAAAAACTGGAAGAGTGGGGAGTTGAGATAAAGAAGAAGATCGGGTTTTTGCCCGAGTTCGACGCTCTCTACGAAAACTTGTATCCCAAGGAGTACCTCAACCTTTTCGCTTCAATATACGGAGTAGGTAAAGAAAGAGTTGATTTCCTCCTTGATTTGTTTGAGCTTCCGAAAAACAGGATGATAGGAACCTTTTCCAAAGGAATGAAGCGAAAGTTGTCGATTTGCAGAACTTTAATTCACGATCCGGAGATACTAATCTACGACGAACCTATCTCAGGCTTAGATCCATCAACTTCCCTCTCCGTTTCCGAAATGATCAGAAACATGAAAAATAAAGCTATAATTTTCTCCGCCCACAATCTGTACTACGTTGAAGCAACTTGCAGCAAAATTCTGATAATGAAAAGGGGAAAATCGATTTACTACGGGGATATTGGAGAGCTAAGGGATTTGATGAAGAGCTACAAGCTCAGATATTCCATGAACGGGGAAACTTTTGAAGAGACTTTCGAGAGTGTCGAGGATCTGAATAGGGAGATAAAGAAGATCATCGAAAGCGGGGGAAAAATAGAGGATATCGAAACCCTCGTTCCGAGGCTTGAGGAGATATACTTCAAGCTGACGAGTTAGAAAATCAGATCTTTCACATCCCAGAACAGCTTCGGATACTTTTTGAATACTTCGAGAACAAGCCTTTTCACGCTGAACTCCTCTATTTTCATCCCTTCAAGGCTTTTAGCAATCTTGTTGAAAGTTTCGTCGTCCATTTTCAGCAGCTTTTCTTGAATTTTCTTGTTTCTCTCAAGCTTTTTTCCAAAATCGTTTTTCCACCTCTCATCGTATTTTTTCAAAAATTTAGCCGAATAGTCCTCCTCAACCACCGCTTCGTATGCCGTAATTCCAGCGTAGTAGCCGGACTTCATAGCGTTAATTATTCCTCCTCCGGTAATTGGATCCGCAAACCTTGCTGCATCTCCAACGAGCATGACGTTGTCAGCTACAGCGCTTTTCAAACCTCCGTTAATAGGCACTCCTCCAACGACGACTTCAACTATTTCTCCCTCCGGGAACTTCTTCCTCACGAACTCGTCAAGGTATTCCTTAGCCTTCTTTTCCGCAATGCTCGGCATGACACCAATGCCCACGTTTGCAGCATCTTCTCCCTTCGGGAATAGCCAGATGTAGCCACCGGGAGCGAACTTCTTTCCCACCCAAAAGTATGTGACGTCGCTTTCGAATTCTATGTTCGTCATCAAGTACTGAACGCAGCTCTCGATTTCGCTGAGCTTTAAAGTTGTGTCAATTCCGCTCCACTTCCCGACTTTGCTCTCTATTCCGTCGGCTCCTATGACAATCTTTGTCGTTACCTCCTCTTCCCTTCCTAAACTCCTGATTTTCAACCTGACGATTCCGTTCTCCCTCCTCAAACCTACGGCTGATGTTTTCACTCTAACCTCGGCTCCAGCTTTTGATGCAAGTCTCGCCAGATGTCGGTCGAATATTTTTCTCTCAAGAACGTATCCCACTTCATTTCCGGCTTTCTCAGCCGAAAGCTCGATTTTTGTTTCATCAGGAGAAAATATCCAAGCTTTTTCAATTTCTGCAGCAATCCACCTTTTGTCCGGTTTCACGAATTTTTCGAGATCTTCCTTACTGACTCCCTCGGCACATCTAACTGGAACACCTATCTCCTGCCTTTTTTCTATGAGCAAAACGTCTAAACCTTTTTCAGCTGCTGTTTTTGCCGCTATACTGCCACCGGGTCCAGCTCCAACCACAACGACATCGTAATCCGTCATTCCACCACCTCTAAGGCACCCATCGGGCAAGTCTTTACGCAAGCCATGCATAAGGTGCACTTCTCCGGATAAATTTCAAGGTAAGTTTCCACAAGCTCGTTCGCATCAAATTTGCAGACAGAAACGCAAGCTCCGCAGTAAGCGCATTTATACCTGTTGACGATGATTCGTTTCATGCTGGATGAAATGCATGGGACTAAATAACTTTATCTCTTCTTCGAGTAAAGCAGCAAAGTCATGATTTGAACGAACTGATGGATCATAACGTAGACTGCTAAATGATACTTGCCAGCGAGCGTTAGTACGGCTATAACAGTCGAGTTATTTTTTCCGGCGGTTAGAAATACGTAGGACAGATGGTCTTCCCTCTTCATCCCAATTAGCTTGGAGATCGTCTCAGCCAAGAGAAGTGTTGAGAGTAGGAAAGTTATCGAGATCGGTAGAACCGAAAAAACCTCAGCAAGATTAATTTCATGAGATTTCGTGAAAAATATCGTGAAAACAAGTCCATTTAGACTGATTTCAGTCAAATCCCTCCTTATCTTTTCGCTTGGCAGGTAAATTTTGCTCACGACCTTTCCGACAGTAATAGGAAGGAGGACCACTGCAAATATGCTCACGGCTATCTGACTTATCGGAATTTCGTAATTGGCTGCACCAGCTACGATAGTTAGGAGAAGAGGATATAGAGCGGCGCCTACTACAAAATTTATGCCCATTATTGCCGTAGAAACTTCCAAATTTCCCCCGGAAAGGAGAACATACGCTGCGTTCATACTCGGACAGGGAAATAAAATTGCGGCTGCTACGCTGAAAGCGATCTCACTTTCAAAAGATTTGACGAGGGCAAAAGCGAAAAGAGGACTCCAGATAAAATTTAGGAAGAGGGAAGATAAAAGAGGCTGTAACCTCAGCTCCCGAATTCTCCCGAACCTAAACCCTATCATAGCCGGGAAAATTGTAAAGAAAACGAGAACCGTTATTACTTCAGAGAGTAGTTTCTGATTTTCAACGGGAAATTCCGTAAGTCTTCCTATCAAAACTCCAAGAGCTGCTGAAAGGAATGCGAAGTAAATTTTGCTCACTCGTGATAGATTGGTAGATTTACTTATAGTGTTTACCTTTGAGCGACTTTTGTGTTGTCTTCCGGTGACATTTAAATGGCTTTGAACGAAAGACTTTAGCGAAAATTTTAAATACTAATTACGCTAACTTAAAGTTAGGATTACTAAGTTAAGGAGGTGATGTAAATGAGGATCTTCGACCCCTTTGAAGAG